>NZ_JBKJFM010000349.1:0-1108 GCF_046614825.1 Streptomyces nanhaiensis | reverse complement strand
CCGTCCCGCCGGGGGAGCCGGCCGGCGGCCGGGCGCGGGGCGGCTCCTGGCGCACCGCCGCGACACGGCGCAGGACCTCCTCCCGCATGCCCGGCGGAGGCGTGGCGGAGGCCGCCAGCCCCAGCCGGGCGGCGGTCGCGGTCAGCTCCCGTACCTCCTCGCGGCACGGGGCGCAGACGGCGAGGTGCCGCTCGAACCCCTCGCGTTCGGGCCCGTCCAGGGCGTCGACGGCGTAGGCGCCGGTCAGGGTGTGCAGATCGGCGGCGCTCACGAGGCCACCCCCAGGCAGTCGCGGAGTCGGATGAGGCCGTCGCGCAGCCGCGTCTTGGCGGTGCCCAGCGGCAGTGACAGCAGTTCGGCCACCTCCCGGTAGGTCAGCCCCCGGTAGTAGGCCAGGGTCACCGACTGGCGCTGCACCTCGGTGAGGCCGCCCATGCAGCGGCGCACCTGCTCGCGCTCCAGCCGGGCCTCGACCTGCTCGGTGACGGAGTCGAACGCGGGCGTGTGGTCCAGCAGGGCGGCCCGGCGCTCGCGCTCGGAGGCGGCCTGCACCGAGCGCACCCGGTCCACGGCGCGCCGGTGGGCGAGGGTCATCACCCAGGCCATGGCGCCGCCCCTGTCGGGCCGGAAGCGCGCGGCGGTCCGCCACACCTCCACCAGCACCTCCTGGGCGACCTCCTCCGACTGGGCCGGGTCGCGCAGCACGCTGCGCACCAGCCCCAGCACGGGGCCGCACACCGCGTCGTACAGGGCGGCGAAGGCGTCCTGGTCGCCGCGGGCGACCTCCACCAGCAGCTCCTCCGGGGTGGGGCCCTGCTCCTCGGCGGGCCCGGTGATGCGTACGGTCTCCTTCACCCGGCCGCACCTTCGCGGTGGGGCGTCCGTGGCACCCGTGGCACCCGTGCCGGCTGTGGCGCCTGTCGCACCTGTGGCATGTGTTCCTCCCGCAAGACGGTCCTCACCCGGTGTTCGTGGCCGCCGGGGCGGCGGATTGGTCGGGATCGGACCGGATCTCCGGGCGGTGCGCCCGCCCGCCGCCTCCTGCCCGCCCCCGCGTCCCGCGCCGCGGGCAGGAGGCACGCACGCGCGGCGCGCCCGCAGGGGGCGC
>NZ_JBKJFM010000348.1:0-1126 GCF_046614825.1 Streptomyces nanhaiensis | reverse complement strand
CGCGGACCGGCGGGTGCGCCGCGCTCGGCGGGGTCGTCGGCCCAGCGGGCCAGCAGCGCCGCGGGGGTGGCCCGGGCCAGGCCCAGCTCCTCCAGCAGCCGGGAACTGGGCGGCAGCGGTACGGGACGGGCCGGGGACGGGCCCCTGGCCGCGTCCGCCTCGCGCAGCGGCGCCAGCGCCCGGGCGAACCGCTCGGCCCAGGCAGACGACACCCCGTCCACGGTCGCGACCGGGGCGTTCGCCGGATCCGTGCCGCGCGCCACCACCCGTATCGCCGTGGCGACGGCGCCGCTGAGCAGGCCGACCGCCCCGCAGGAGCGGAAGGCGGGGGAGACGGCGGCCGCCGCCTCCAGAGTCGCGGCGAGGGGGGAGGTGGGGGTGGCGGCCGCCGTCTCGGCCAGGCACAGCAGATGGACGCCGGCGGCCGGTCCGTGCGCCGCCAGCCGGGCCACGGCGTCGCGCAGTTCGGCCGGGCCCGGGTCGCCGTCTACCACGGCGACCGTCAGCGGACCGCGGCGCGCGCCCGCACCCGGCTCCGGTCCCTCCAGCCGCCGCAGCAGCTCCTCGGTGCGGGCGGCGGCCTGCTCGCGGTCGTACGCCAGCAGCAGTCGGCAGTCCTGGCCGTGGGCCGGACGCAGGTGCGGCAGCCAGCCCAGCCAGGACCAGTCGGCGCCCTCCGCCGCGTCGTGCGCGCCGCCGCGGGGCGCCCGGCCCGGGGCGATCAGCACGATCTCCAGGGCGCCAGGCCCGTGCAGCGCGGTGAGCTGGGCGAGGACCGAGCGCACCAGCGGCAGCAGCCGGGCCCGTGGACCGGCCAGTCCCAGCGAACCCGTACGCCGCAGGTTCACCGTCACCGGCTCGACGGCCCCGGCCGAGCCGCGGGCGGATCCGAGCCGGACGGTCAGCGCGTCGGGGTGGCCGGTGCCGCGCTCCCACAGGCGGGGGCCGGGGCCCAGGGCGGTGAGCAGGATCTCCGACGGGTCGGGCCAGCGCTCCTCGCCCGCGGGTACGGCGGGCACCGCGGGCGGGCCGGGCCGCGCCCGCCCTCGGTGCCGCCCTGTTCTCCGGGCGCTCGACCGGCGGTCGGCGCTCCGTCCGCGCTCCGTGCCGGGACCGGCCGTCCCGG
>NZ_JBKJFM010000347.1:0-1151 GCF_046614825.1 Streptomyces nanhaiensis | reverse complement strand
CGGCCGGGTCCGACCGGCGGCGGCAGCGGCTCCGGGCGGCGGTGGGCGCGGCCGCCGCGCAGGTGCAGGGCCACCTCCCGGGGCAGTACGACCGTGCGGGGCGCGGCCGGCAGCAGCAGGGCGCGGTCCAGCAGCCAGCGGACCGGGGAGGAGGGGACCTCGGAGACCTCGCCGTAGGGCGGACCCCACATCAGCTTGGCGAGCATGGCCCGCGCCTCCTCGGGCGCCTGCCCCAGCAGGGCGTCCATCCGCTCCCGGTCGCCGAAGAGGGAGGCCAGGGACTCCAGCGCGCTCACCGGGTCGTGGGTGGTGGGCAGCCCGGCGGCGGTCAGGATCTCCTGGAGGCGGCCGGGCGACGTCCCCGCGGTGGCCTCGGCCAGGGACGGGCCCAGACCTGTTGGGGAAGGGCGCGCCGCGGACGGGGCGAGCAGCTCGCGGGCGGTGCGCACCAGCCGCAGCCGGTCGTCGCCGCCCCAGACGAGGGCCCGCTCGCGCAGCAGGCCCAGCGCGCGCGGCAGTTCCTCCTCGCCGTCCGGCAGCAGGGCGGCCAGCTCCCCGTACGGGCAGGGGTCGGGGGCCACGGCCAGCGCCTCGGCGACCTGGAGGGCGAAGCGGTCCAGCCGCTCCAGCGCCCGCAGCACCGAGGTGCGGGCGCCCGCGCGGGTGGCGAGCTGGGAGAGGTCGCCGGGGACGGGCGAGAGCAGGTCCGGACGCGCCCGCAGCAGGGCGGCGAGCGCGTCGTCGGTGCGGGAACGCAGCTCGTCGGCGAGCGTGCGGGGGGCCGCTCGGCGCTCCGCTGCGGGCTCTGTCGTCATCCGTACAACCGTACCGGCAGCCTGTGGACGAGCGGTTCCGCGCGCGGGCGGTGCGGGTACGGTCGTTGCGTACGTATGCCGGGGACCAGTAGCCGCTGAGGTGTCGGGTGGGGATCGAGAGCGAACAGCTGGTCTTCGACTATCTGAGCCGGATCGGCGATCTGGCGCACGGCACGGCCATGACGGCCGCCGAGCGGGCGCGTCTGGTGGCCGGGGTGCGCGCCGACATCGAACGGCGCCGCGCCGAGGCGGGCGGCGCGCACACCGCGGCCGGGGTGCGCCGGATCCTGGACGGCATCGGGCGGCCGGAGGACGTGGTCGCGGGCGCGGGCGTCT
>NZ_JBKJFM010000346.1:0-1168 GCF_046614825.1 Streptomyces nanhaiensis | reverse complement strand
GAGGTGTGTTCCAGGTTGGGGGTGTCCTCGGGTGAGGTGACGACGGCGTTGCGGGTGAGCAGCACCAGCCGGGAATCGGTGAAACGCTCGTCCGCCAGCCACCCCTGAACCAGACCCAACGCCCCGTACAGCACCTCATGAACCCGCGCGGCGAGCTTGTCGGTGTCGTCCAGCTCAGGCGTGTACGGCACGACCACCACGTCCGGAACGGCGTCCAGCATGGCCACGGAGCCCAGGTGATCGGCGGCGAACACCGTCGCACCGGCCTCTTCCAGCGACTGCCCCACCTTCAGCGGGTCCGGCCCGAGGACCGCCCAGCGCCGGGCCTCGACACAGGAGGACTCTGCCGAGGGCGTCACCCAGTCGACACGGAACACGCTGTCGTTCACGGAAGAACCGGCCGCGTCCAATTGCGCCGTAACCACCGGCCGTACGACCAGCGACTCGGCCGTGGCGACGGGCGCTCCGGCTGAGTCGGCCACGGTGACCGACACCGTGTCCTCGTCCCCAAGCGGCGCCACGCGCACCCGGAGCGCGGCGGCGCCCGCCGCGTGCAGAGTCACTCCGTTCCAGGAGAAAGGCAGCCGCGCCCGTCCCTCGCCCGCCGCAGGCAGCACGCCCAGACCCAGCGCGTGCAGCGCCGCGTCCATCAGCGCCGGGTGGATCCCGTATTCCGCGGCGTCAGCGGACTCCTCCTCCGGCAGGACGACGTCGGCGAACACTTCGTTACCACGCCGCCACGCCGCCCGCAGGCCGAGGAAGGCGGGGCCGTAGCCATAGCCCTGCTCGGCAAGCCGGTCGTAGTAGCCCTCGACCTCCACCGGCTCGGCCCCGGGCGGCGGCCACGCGCTCAGGCCGGCGTCCGGCCCCGGGGATTGCTGTGCCGGAGCCAGGGTGCCGGTGGCATGCCGGGTCCACGGCTCGTCGCGGTCCGCGTCCTGCGCCCGTGAGTGCAGGTTCAGCTCACGCCGCCCCGAGCCGTCAGGCGCGCCCACGTTCATCTGCACGTCGACCCCGCCCCGCTCAGGAAGGATCAGTGGGGCTTCGAGGGTCAGTTCCTCTATGGTGTCGCAGCCGACGTGGTGGCCGGCCTGGAGGGCGAGTTCGAGGAACCCGGTGCCGGGCAGCAGCACGGTTCCGGCCACGGCATGATCCGCCAGCCAGGGGT
>NZ_JBKJFM010000345.1:0-1169 GCF_046614825.1 Streptomyces nanhaiensis | reverse complement strand
CGGTTACTGAGGTTGAACTCGTGGTGTCGCAAGGGTTCATCCGGGTCTGATGGTCAGGCCGGTCTCGGCCAGGCAGCCGTCGATGAGGTCGCTGCGGTACTGGATGTGTCGCAGTCCTCGCCGGATGCGGTGGACGAGGTGCTCGGGAGTGGTGAAGGCAACGTTGGACAGCCAGCCGCGCCGCAGCAGGGACCAGATCCCTTCGACGGGGTTGAGGTCGGGCGCGTAGGGCGGCAGGTAGTAGATGGTCAGCCAGTCCCGGTCTGCGGCCCACTTCCGCAGGTCGGCGGCCTTGTGCACGTTCAAGTTGTCCCAGACCAGGACGATGGGGCCGCCGAGTTGGTGGTGGGCGGCGGTCAGCAGGTCGCGGTAGTCGGTCCAGGCGAAGCTTTTGCGGCCGTCGCGGCGGCCGTCGTCGCGGCGGGGCCGGTAGATCAGCCGGGACCGGTGGCCGGGCTTGTAGCAGGTCAGCGCCGCGATCGAGACCCGTCTGCGGGAGCGGCCGCGGACCCGCACCACCGGGGTGTGTCCGCGCCGGGACCAGGTTTTCGCCTGCGGCGGCGTCATGGAGAAGCCGGCTTCGTCCTCGAAGATCAGCCAGGCTCCATGGGCCGCCGCTTCCCTTCCGCGCAGGGCCACGTCTCCTTCACCCATCCGGTGACGGCGTCGTCGTCGCGCTCCATCGCGCGGCGGGCCGGCACCTGGCAGGACCAACCGTTACGGACCAGGAGCTTGCGCACGCCCTGGATGGTGTAGGTGAGGTGGAAGCGCCGCCCGATCACCGTCTTGACCCGGGCCAGGGTCCAGCGCTGGTCCTCCCAACCGTGCGCGGCCGGCCCCTTGGCCAGTTCCCTCTCCAAGACGGCGAACTGCTCCTCGCTCAGCCGCGGCAGCGACGCCGGGCCCTGCGACCGCAGAGCCCGCAGACCGCCTTCGTCCCAGGTCCGGCGCCAGCGCTGCACCGACCGCACGCTGACCCGCAGATCCTTGGCGATCACCGAACTCGCCTCACCCCGGGCGAACCGCTCGGCCGCCTGGAGTCGTAACCCCTCGCGGAATTGCTGCCGTTCGGCGGTCAGGCCGCCGCCTTGTGGATACCGCATCCCACTGGCATACCGCAGGGATCAAGGACCGTCAGCTCCTACGACACCACGAGTTCAACCTCAGTA
>NZ_JBKJFM010000344.1:0-1201 GCF_046614825.1 Streptomyces nanhaiensis | reverse complement strand
CCCCCGCGATCCACACTCTTTCCCTCCCCGGCGCGCTTCCGATCTCGCCGCACCGTCTCCACCGCGGCGGCGTCCAGCAGGGCCTCGACCGGGCCGCCGGGCGGTGTGCGCCGCTCCGCGCCCAGCAGCGCGGCGCCGACCAGTTCGCTCCAGCTCACCGCGCACCGTCCGCCATGCCGGCCGTGGTGAGCGGCACGGCCGGAGCCCGCGCCGAAGGGCCCGCCCCGGAGGCCGCTCCCGGGCCCGGCCAGACGGTGTGAGGGGTGAAGCCCCGGTGGCCGCACTCGCCGAACACCGTGACCGGTTCACCACCCGAGACGGCGGCGAGCCGCCACATCCGGGAGCGCACCCCCGCCGTCCCCGCCACCGGCAGCGCGAAACCCTCCTCGTCGGCCAGCTGCCAGCCCTCCCCGACCGGTACGGGCACCACGCCGGCCAGGACCGCCGGCCAGCCGTCCAGCCAGGGGTCGCCGCACAGCGCGGCGCCGTAGGAGGCCAGCGCTTCGTGCACACCGCCCCCCGGCGGCCGCCCGCCCGGCCCGGGCTCCGCGTGCCGCTCGCCGAGAGCGGCGCGCAGCGCGGGGGCGCCGGGGTAGTAGGCGAGGTCGGCGTCGACCGAGGCCCCCACCGGGAGGGAGGGCTCCGGCGGCGGGCCGGGGGTGAACGACAGCACCAGCGCCGTGCGCCCGGTGCGCAGCCCGTGCAGCCAGACGCGGCGCGCCGTCACCCTGCCCTCCTCGGTGTCGTGCCGGCCCAGCACCAGCCAGTGGTCGCGCACCAGCGCGTCGCGGTCGGCCAGGACCCCGGCCGCCTCCGTGGTGATCCCCACCCGGGACCGCACGGTCGCCGCCAGCGGATCCGGCAGCCCGCCGATGTTCAGGAACCCCTGGTCCAGCAGGTGCAGCAGGGCGCACTCCTCCAGCAGACGGGACGGCCAGCCGGGACCGGAGCCGGGGACGGCCCCCAGCTCCCGCACCCGGGCGGCCAGTCCCGGCGCCTGGGCGTCCACCATGCGGGCGGCCGTCTCCTCCCAGACACCGCGGCCCGCCTCCCCCGCCGGCCCCTCCAAGTCCGCCAGACCGCCGCGCAGCAGGTCCGCCAGCCGCTGCTCCAGCTCGGTGGCGCCCGCCGAGATCCGCTCGGCCCGCCGCTCGGCCCGCTGCTCCGCCCGCCGCCGCGACGTCTCCGGGCCGGCCGGGGC
>NZ_JBKJFM010000343.1:0-1225 GCF_046614825.1 Streptomyces nanhaiensis | reverse complement strand
CTCCGGCCCCTCCGGCCCCGGGCCGCCGCCGCGCACGGACGGCGTCCGGCCGCCCCCGCACGCGGACGGGGCGGCCGCCGGCACGCGGCGCTCGCTAGGGTGTTCCCATGACCACCGGGGTGCGCCGCAGGATGGGTGTCGAGGAGCGTCGGCAGCAACTGATCGACGTCGCACTGAAGTTATTCAGCGACCGTCCGCCCGAGGACGTCTCCATCGACGACATCGCCACCGCGGCGGGGATATCGAGGCCGCTGGTCTACCACTACTTCCCGGGCAAGTACAGCCTCTACGAGGCGGCGGTACGGCGGGCGGCCGACGAGCTGTCCGCCCGTTTCCGGGTACCGCGCGAGGGCCCGTTCAGCCTGCGGCTGCTGCTGGTGATGGGACGTTACTTCGACTTCGCCGAGGAGCACGCGCCGGGCTTCTCGGCACTGCTGCGCGGCGGCTCGGTGCGCAGCGAGGCCGTGGTCGAGGAGGTCCGGCAGGCCGCGTACGACCAGCTCCTGACCCATCTGGAACTCACCGATCCCGGGCCCCGCATGTCGCTGGTGATCCGCACCTGGGTCGGTGTCGCCGAGACCACGGCGCTGAGCTGGCTGGCCGACCGCTCGATACCGCGCCGGGAGCTGGAACGGCAGCTCGTCCACGACCTGCTGGCCCTGGCCGCGGTGACGGCCGCTTTCGACGAGGAGACGGCCGGGGTGCTCCGCCGCGTCGTGGAGCAGGAACCCGCCGACGGTCCGTTCGCGGAGCTGGTGTCCCGGCTGCTGGCACTCGTTCCCGGCAGTGCCGGGGGCGGGTAGTTTCGATGTCGTGACTCATGTGACCCGTGGACCGAGCACCGAACGACCGTGTCTGCGCTCGCTCGCGGCCTCGGCGGCGCTGCCGCCGGGCACGCTGGTCGACCGGACGGTGCTCGGCAGGCTGCCCGAGCCGCTGCTGTGGCGCGCCGACGAGCCCGCCGGGCCGGACGGCTGGGAGCGGATGCTCCCGGTGCGCGACGCCACCGGGCTGTGGCCCGTGCTGCTGGGAGCGCACGTCCGCGGCACCGCCGTGGAGGACGACCTGCTGCCCCCGCAGCGGGGCGCGGGCGGCGGGACGGACGGCGGTGCCGCCGGTGCCGGTGCCGCCGGTGTGCTGGCCTCCTGGTGGAGGGAGCACGCCGCGCGGGAGCCGGCCGGCAGGAAGGCCGGGGAGATACCGGCGCTGCGGCCGTACGGCAGGC
>NZ_JBKJFM010000342.1:0-1231 GCF_046614825.1 Streptomyces nanhaiensis | reverse complement strand
GCCCGGGCCGCCGGGGCCGGTCGGAACGTCCGGCTCGGGCACGGGCGGGGCGGCGGGCTGCCGCGGCGCCTCCACCGTCTGCCCCTGGCTCGGTGTGCCCGGCCGCTCCCCGGTGCCGGTGCTGCCCGCGCTCGGGGTGGCGTCCCCGGTGCCGGAGGTGGACGGGCTCGGCGACGAGCCGTCGCCCGTCCCCGGCACCCCCGCTCCCGTGCCGGAGGTGGACGGGCTCGGACCGCCGGTGGACCGCTGCGGCAGCGGCGAGCCCGGCTGGTTGTTGGTCAGCGGCTCGCCCGGCCGGGGCACGGTGGCCAGCTGCGCCGAGCGCACCGCGCTGCCCAGCACCGAGCCGACCAGCAGCGTCAGGCCGAGCACCACCGCGGCGACGGCCGCGCCGCGCCGCAGTACGCGCCGGCGCAGCTCCCACACCTCCACTCGCGGGCCCAGCCGCCGCCAGGCCTCGCCCGCCAGGCGCGCGTCCAGCGAGTAGTACGGCGCCCCCGCGATGACCAGCGGGCTCCAGGCGGCCAGGTAGATGAAGTCCGGGGCGTCATACACCGGGACCGTGCGCCAGCTCACCGTCAGGATCAGGGCCGCCGACAGCAGCGCGCCGAGGCCCGCGGCGGCCCGCTGCCACAGCCCCATGAAGGTCAGCACGCCGATGACGATCTGGAGGAAGGCCACGGTGAGCCCGGCGCCGACGGGGTGGTCGACCGCGAAGTCGCGCAGCGGAGCGGCGACGGCCCACGGCTGGAGCGAGCCCAGCCAGGCCACCAGGGAGCCGCGCTCGTCGCCGTCGAAGTAGACCGGGTCGCAGAGCTTGCCCATCCCGGCGTAGACGGAGACGAAGCCGAGGAGGATCCGCAGGGGCAGCAGTACGACGCCGAGGTTGATGCGGCGGTCGGGGTAGAAGCCGTGCCGGGCTTGGCGGCGGGCCTCCTCGCGCGGGTCCTCGTCCTCGTGGCCGTCCGGCCCGTCGTAACCGTCGCCGTAGCCGTCGCCGTAGCCGTCGCCGTAGCCGTCCCGCCCGTCGCCGTACGCGCCGTCGTACGCGCCGTCGTACCCGCCCTCGCGGTCACCGGCGGCGGGCTCGTACGGCTCACCGGGCTCGTACCGCTCGAAGGGGCGGAGCGGGGCGCCCGGCGCGCCGTACGCGCCTCCGGCCGGGCGCGCACCCGCCGGCAGCGGGCGCTCGGGCGGCCGGGGCGCGGGCGAGGCCGCGGTCCGCAGCGGC
>NZ_JBKJFM010000341.1:0-1244 GCF_046614825.1 Streptomyces nanhaiensis | reverse complement strand
GCGCCGGTGCCCGCGGCGGCGCCCAGCCGGGCGCGGCGGGCCGGGTCGCGCAGCAGGGCCGTGCAGGCGTCCGCCAGGGCGCGGGGGTTGCGCGGCGGCACCACCAGTCCCGTGCCGCCGATGGCCTCGCACACCCCGCCGACGTCCGTGGAGACCGTGGCCCGGCCGGCGAACATCGCCTCGACCAGGGAGACCGGGAAGCCCTCCACCACGCTGGAGAGCACGGCGACGTCGGCGGCGGCGTAGGCGTCGGCGAGCCGGGGGAGCGCGGGGTCGCCGATCCGCGCGAAGCAGACCGGGTTCTCCCCGACGCTGAGGGGGCCCGCGGCCTCGTCGGGGAAGAGCTGCGCGGCCAGTGCCCGGCAGTGCGCCAGGTACCGCGCCGACTCCGGGTCCCGCTCCGGGGCCGGGCCGCCGGGCCGCTCGGCGATCAGCAGCCGGGTGCCGGGAACGGCCCTGCGCACCTCGGCGAAGGCGTGCAGCAGGCCGACCAGGTCCCTGGCGGGACCGGTCCGCCCGACCCACACCAGCACCGGGTCCGGCCGCTTCCGTCCCGCGTCCTCCACGATCTCCGTCAGCTCCGACGCGTCCATGC
Organism: Streptomyces nanhaiensis; assembly: GCF_046614825.1. Classification (NCBI taxonomy): domain Bacteria; kingdom Bacillati; phylum Actinomycetota; class Actinomycetes; order Kitasatosporales; family Streptomycetaceae; genus Streptomyces; species Streptomyces nanhaiensis. The sequence continues at coordinate 649 of NZ_JBKJFM010000341.1, read as the reverse complement.
CCGGGTAGACCGTGCGCAGCCTCCCTCGGTCCGCCCCGCACCTCTCCTGCCAGCGCCGGGCGTGGGCGTTGCCGGAGACGACCAGCTCGGCGCGGCGGTACGCCTCGCGCGCCAGGTTCCCGTGGAGGGAGGCGAGCAGGGCCCGCACCGGTGCGCCCACGGCGTCCGGCGCGACGGCGTGGGCGGCGCTGGCGAGGTAGTGCTCGCGCAGCCGCACGCCGTACTCGGTCACCAGCAGCGGGGTGCCGAAGAGGCGCCGGGCCAGCAGGCCGGGGAGCGCGGCGGGACCGCCGCCCACCGCGTGGCAGAGGTCCGCGGCCGCGAGACCGGAGCCCTTGCCCCCGGTCCCGTCCCCGTACCAGTCCAGCGACAGCGGCCGCAGCGCCCTCTCCAACTGCTCGGCGACCGTGAGCAGATCGGCCGGTGTCGCGGAGCGCACGGCCCGGAGCGCGCCGGGGGCGCGGCACGCGCCCTCCAGCAGCCGGACCGCCTGTTCGGAGCGGAGGGCCGCGGGGAGTCCGCCGTGCTCCCGGGCCAGGTCCGCCAGCCCGTGGAGGCCGTCGGCGAAACGGTCCGCCTCGGCGGCGGCCCCTCCGTCCCCGCCCGCCGCGTCCTCCGCCGCCGCGCCCCCCGCCTCCAGCACATCCTT
>NZ_JBKJFM010000340.1:0-1301 GCF_046614825.1 Streptomyces nanhaiensis | reverse complement strand
CGCAGCCGAACTCCACGTGTCAGGCATGGAGATCGCGTGGCCAGATGTGCTCGCCGATCTGGGCGTCACGCCTTCGCACCGGGTCGAGCTGCCGACGTACGCGTTCCAGCGCAGCCGGTACTGGCTCAAGGAGACGGTCGGGGTGTCGGCCGGTCGCCTCGACGATACGGCCGACACCGTGGTGGACGAGGAGGTCGCGGAGTCCGTTCCGCAGGCAACCGGTTCCGCAGTGGCCTACGCCGGGATGTCCGGGCAGGAGACGGCCCAGGAGCTGCTGGATCTCATACGACGACACATCGCCGCCGTGCTGGAGCACGACAGCCCCGAACAGGTCGCGGTGGACGCGCCGTTCAAGCAGCTCGGTTTCGACTCACTCATGTCGGTGGAGTTCTGTGCAGCGCTCGGGCAGGCGGCTGGTGTGCGGCTGCCTTCGTCCGCGCTCTACGACCACCCCACGCCGGAGCTGCTAGCCCGGCACCTGCACAGCGAACTCGCGGGTCTACGGGGAGAGGTGGCGGCGCCGGAGGCGTCGGCTGCCCCAAACTCCGACGACCCGATCGTCATCGTCGGCATGAGCTGCCGTCTGCCGGGTGGAGTTCGGACGCCAGAGGAGTTGTGGGGGCTGCTGGCTGCCGGTGGTGACGCGGTCTCGCCGTTCCCCGCCGACCGCGGCTGGGACCTGGACGCGCTGTACGACGCCGACCCGGACCGTTCCGGCACGTCATACGCGCGGGAGGGCGGTTTCCTCCACGACGCGGCCGACTTCGACCCGGCGTTCTTCGGCATCTCGCCGCGCGAGGCGCTGGCGATGGACCCACAGCAGCGGTTGCTCCTCGAGACCTCCTGGGAGGCCCTCGAACGCGCCGGCATCAATCCGAAGGCGCTGCGCGGCAGCAGGGCCGGAGTGTTCGTCGGTGCGACGGCACAGGACTACGGGCCCCGGCTGCACGAGGCACCCGAGGAAATCGAGGGCTACGTGCTGACGGGAACGACGCCCAGTGTGGCGTCGGGCCGTGTGGCCTACACCCTGGGCCTGGAGGGCCCGGCCGTCACCGTCGACACCGCCTGCTCCTCCTCGCTGGTCGCCCTGCACATGGCCGCGCAGTCGCTGCGCTCCGGCGAATGCACCCTCGCCCTCGCAGGTGGGGCGTCCGTCATGTCCAACCCCGGCATGTTCGTGGAGTTCAGCCGGCAGCGGGGGCTCGCTCCCGACTCCCGGGTCAAGGCCTTCGCCGAGGCCGCCGACGGCACCGGGTGGGGCGAGGGCGTCGGCATGCTGCTGCTGGAGCGGCTGTCGGATG
>NZ_JBKJFM010000033.1:0-42712 GCF_046614825.1 Streptomyces nanhaiensis | reverse complement strand
CCACGCAGCTGGCGCCGGTACGGCCTCGCTCAGCTCCACACACCAGGCGTCGTCCGGCAAGGAGTAGTGGAACTGGACGGCGTAGTGGCGGCCTGCATGAACGCGCAGCTGTGGCATGCCCGCAGGTGGTGGCGCTGCTGAGCGAGGAGCCGCCCCGGGAGTACGGGGACGAGGTGGCGGCGGTGTGGCGCACCGCGCGCCGGGGCCGGGACGCGTACGCCGCCCGCTGGCGCCGGGAGGCGCGCCGGCTGGAGGGAGCCCTGCCCGGCGGGCCCGGCGGGCAGGGCTGCGCGGGAGCGGCCGACGACGCGGCCGCCGGGCTGGTGGTCGCGCTGGCCTTCCCCGAGCGGGTGGCGCGCTCACGCGGCGGGCGGGCGTATCTGATGGCCTCCGGCACCCGTGCCGAGCTCGCCCCGGGGTCAGGGCCGGGCGACGCGCCCTGGCTGGCGGTCGCCGTCGCGGACCGGCCCGTGGGGGCCGCCTGCGCGCGGATACGGCTGGCCGCGGCGATCGACGAGGACACGGCGCGGGAGGCGGCCGGGGCGCTGTACGCAAAGGCCGAGGAGGTCTTCTGGTCCGCCGGGCGGCGCGATGTGGTGGCCCGGCGCGTGGAGCGGCTGGGCGCGGTCGAGCTGTCCTCCGGCCCACTGCGCGACCCGGACCCGGCACGGGTGCGGGCGGCCCTGCTGGAGGGGCTGCGGCGCGAGGGCGTGGGGCTGCTGCGCTGGACTCGGGAGGCCGAGTCGCTGCGGCAGCGGCTGGCCTTCCTCCACCGGGAGCTGGGCGAGCCGTGGCCGGAGGTGTCGGACGAGGCGCTGCCGGCGCGGGCGGACGAGTGGCTGGACGGGGTGCTGGGCTCGGCGCGGCAGCGGGCCGACCTGGAGCGCGCGGACGCGGGCCGGCTGCTGGGCGCCCTGCTGCCGTGGGCCTCCGGGGACGCCGCCCGGCTGGACGAACTGGCGCCGGAGCGGATCGAGGTGCCCTCGGGCTCGCGGATACGGGTGGACTACGGCGGGGAGCGGCCGGTGCTCGCGGTCAAGCTCCAGGAGCTGTTCGGCTGGCAGGAGGCTCCCCGGCTGGCGGGCGGCCGGGTGCCGCTGCTGGTGCACCTGCTGTCGCCCGCGGGGCGGCCGGCGGCCGTGACCGCGGATCTGGCGTCGTTCTGGCGCGACGGGTACCGCTCGGTGCGGGCCGAGCTGCGCGGCCGCTACCCCAAGCACCCCTGGCCCGAGGATCCGGCGGCCGCGGAGCCGACCGGGCGCACGGCCGCCGCGGCGCGGAGGGCGGCCGGGCGGGGGCGCTGAGCGGTGCGCGCCGCGGGGGTCCGGTGGCGCCGGCCCCCGCGGCGCGGCGGTTCAGTCCTCCTGGCGGGCCTGGACGGTGGCGCCGGCGGTCGGGGCGGGAGCCTGCTCCCCGTCGTCCTGCCCGGGCTCGTCCGGGTTCTCGGTGTCCTCGTCCCCGCAGGGGTCCTCCGGGTCCTCAGGATCCTCCGGGCCGTCCCCGGGCTCCTCCGGGTCCCCGGAGTCCCCCGGTTCCCCGCTCGGGGCGGGGGAGGGCGAGCCGGTGGGCTCCTCGGTGCTCTCGCCGGGCGCCTCCGGGCTCTCGGGGTGCTCCGGGTCCACCGGGCATTCGGGGTCCTCGCCGGGCTCCTCCGGCTCCTCCCCGGGCTCTTCGGGCTCCTCGCCGGGCTCCTCCGGCTCATCGCCGGGCTCTTCGGGCTCCTCGCCGGGCTCCTCCGGCTCCTCGCCGGGCTCTTCGGGATTCTCCGGCTCCTCCCCCGGCTCCTCGGGGTCCCCGGGCCGCTCCGGCTCCTCGCCCGGCGCCCCGGGCTCCTCGGAGTCGGCCGGCGGGAGGGGGACGATCGTTCCGTCCCTGGAGACGGGCGGCTTCGGGGAGGGCTTCTTGCCGTCCCCGTCCTTCCCGCCGCCGTCCTCGTCCTTCCGGTCGCCGGTCTTCTCCCCCGGACCCTCGGTGGAGTCGGCGGCCGGCTTTCCGCCCGGCCGTGCGGGCCGCGACTCGTTGCCCGCACCGGGGCTGTCGGGCAGCACTCCCTGGCCGTCGGGGACCTCGTGGGCGCCCTTGCGGTAGAAGTCCAGCCAGGACAGCACCGTGCGCAGGTACTCCCGCGACTGGTTGTAGCTGAGGATGGCCCGTTCCAGGTCGGCCGGGTCCGACAGGTTCCTGCCGCCCGCGCACAGGTAGCGCCCGGCGGCGAGGGCGGCGTCGTGGATGTTGTTCGGGTCCTCGCGGCCGTCGCCGTTGCCGTCCGCGCCCCAGTTGGCCCAGGTGGACGGGATGAACTGCATCGGCCCGACGGCCCGGTCGTAGCGGGTGTCGCCGTCGTAGGCGCCGCCGTCGGTGTCCGAGATGTGCGCGAAGCCCACGCCGTTGAGCGCGGGCCCCAGGATCGGCTTGTGGGTGGTGCCCTGGGCGTCCACGGCTCCGCCGCGTGCCTGCCCGGACTCCACCTTGCCTATCGCGGCCAGGAGTTGCCAGGGGAGGTTGCAGCCGGGCCGCTCCTCGCCCAGGGTCCGCTCCGCCCGCTTGTAGGCGGCCAGGACGGTGGCGGGTATGCCGGACTCGGCGGGACCGGTGACCTCCGGCAGGTCGCTGGAGGATCCGGGCTTGTCCGGCTTCACCAGCGGCGGAAGCTCGGTGTGGTAGGGGGAGTTGCCGTCGGCGGGAAGGTCGGACGCCTCCGGGGAGCCCGCCGCCTCCCGGCCGCCGGGTTGCACCAGTTCCAGGCCGGGTCCCTGCGACGCGGTGAGCGCGGCCATCGCCGCAGCCGCCACCGCGGTGCTGGTAACGCCCCTTCGGACCCTGCCCACGAGCCGCCGAGCCGCCATCTGCCAGACCCTCCACGCTGTTGTCCCGCGCTGCCGCGCCGCATCCGCCGGATGCGGCGCGTCTCAGACGCCCTGTACGGTTTTGTACGCCCTGTGTGCCCGGTTCGCCCGGCGCGCGCGGTGTGTTCGCGCTCCGAGCGCGCCGCCTCCCCGCGAACGGTAACGAGCGGGACACTACGGCAAGTTCGGCACCCGATCCACCACACCCGAGGACGACGCGGCAACGCACACGACCGTTCCACCGGACGTTCACCGCCGTTCGCCGTCCTCCGCGGCCGACCCTCCCGCGGGCGCTCGCGGCGCTTACGGTGCTCGCGGTGCTCGCTGCCCGTCCTGGACCGGACCCGGGCTCCCGGAGCCGGCCGCGGGCCGTTCTCCGCCCGCCTCCCCGCGCAGAGGACCGCCGTGTGCCGCCACGGGCGGGCCGTCCCCGGCCCGCGGGCGGCACACGGCGGTCTTTCGCGGCCGCCTCAGTGGGCGGCGTCCTCCCAGTTCCCGCCGGAGCCCACGGAGACGTCCAGCGGCGCCTTCAGCCGGACGGCCCCGGCCATCTCTCCGCGCACCAGCTCCTCCACCCGGGCCCGCTCGCCCGGGGCCACCTCCAGCACGATCTCGTCGTGCACCTGGAGCAGCATGCGCGAGCGCAGCCCCGCCTCGTCCAGCGCCCGGTCCACCTTCAGCATCGCGATCTTCACGATGTCCGCGGCGGTGCCCTGGATCGGGGCGTTGAGCGCCATCCGCTCGGCCATCTCGCGGCGCTGGCGGTTGTCGCTGTTGAGGTCGGGCAGATAGCGGCGGCGGCCCAGGATGGTGGAGGTGTAGCCGGTGGCCCGGGCGTCCTCCACCACCCGGTGCAGGTAGTCGCGCACCCCGCCGAAGCGTTCGAAGTAGGCGTCCATCAGCCTGTGCGCCTCGTCCGCGGCGATGCCGAGCTGCTGCGACAGGCCGAAGGCCGACAGCCCGTAGGCCAGCCCGTACGACATGGCCTTGATCTTGCGGCGCATCTCCGGGTCCACCCGGTCCTTGGGGACCTCGAAGACCTGGGAGGCGGCGGTGGTGTGCAGGTCCTCGCCGGAGGTGAACGCCTCGATCAGGCCCTCGTCCTCCGACAGGTGCGCCATCACCCGCAGTTCGATCTGGCTGTAGTCGGCCGTCAGCAGCGACTCGTACCCCTCGCCGACCACGAAGCCCCGGCGGATGGCCCGGCCCTCGTCGGTGCGCACCGGGATGTTCTGCAGGTTGGGGTCGGTGGAGGACAGCCGGCCGGTGGCGGCGACCGTCTGGTTGAAGGTGGTGTGGATGCGGCCGTCGGCGGCGATCGTCTTGATCAGGCCCTCGACGGTGGTGCGCAGTTTGGACTGCTCTCGGTAGCGCAGCATGATCACCGGCAGCTCGTGCTCGGTCTGCGTCGCCAGCCAGGTCAGCGCGTCGGCGTCCGTGGTGTAACCGGTCTTGGTCCGCTTCGTCTTCGGCAGGCCCAGCTCGCCGAAGAGCACCTCCTGCAGCTGCTTGGGCGAGCCGAGGTTGAACTCGTGGCCCACCGCGGTGTGCGCCTCGCGCACCGCCTGCTGGACGGCCGCGGCGAACTGCTGCTCCATACGGCCCAGCCACTCGCGGTCCGCGGCGATGCCCGCCCGCTCCATCCGGGCCAGCAGGCCCGAGGTCGGCAGCTCGATGTCCTGGAGCAGCCCGGAGGCGCCGACCTCCGCCAGCCGCCCGGTCAGCGCCCCGCCCAGGTCCAGGACGGTGCGGGCCCGGGCCATCAGCGCGTCCGCCTCGGCCTCCTCGTCCGCACCCAGCGCCAGCTGCCCGCTGCTCTCGGCGGGCCGGGCCGGCTCCCGGCCCAGGAACTCCACCGACAGCGCCTCCAGGGCGAACGAGCGGCGGCCCGGCTGCACCAGGTAGGCGGCCAGCGCGGTGTCCATCGTGACGCCCGCGACGCTCCAGCCGTGCTCGGCGAAGACCCGCATCAACGCCTTGGCGTCGTGCATCACCTTCGGCCGGGCCCCGTCGGCGATCCACGCCGCGAACGCCCGCTCGTCGGCCTCGTCCAGCTGGGCCGGGTCGAACCACACGGCCGGACCGCTCCCGGTGGCCAGGGCGATCTCGGCGACGCTGCCCGAGCCCAGCTTCCAGCTGTCGACGGTGGCCACACCCAGCGGATCGGAGCCGGAGGCGGCGTGCTCGGCCAGCCAGGGGGCCAGCTCGCCCGCGCCGGCGACCACCCCGTCGACCTCCACACCGTCCGCCGGGGCCGCCGCCTCCTGGCCGGAGGCGCCCGGGTCGACCGCGTACAGCCGGTCGCGGAAACCGGTGTTGCGGAACTCCAGCGCGTCCAGCACCACCTCCAGCGCCCCCCGGTCGTACGGCGCCCGCACCAGGTCCGCCGGGCCGGCCGGCAGCTCCACGTCGCACACCAGCGCCGTCAGCCGCCGGTTGAGCCGGACGCTGTCCAGGTGCTCGCGCAGCTTCTCCCCGACCTTGCCCTTGACCTCGTCGGCGCGCTCCAGCAGCTCGGCGAGGGAGCCGAACTGCCTGATCCACTTCGCGGCGGTCTTCTCGCCCACCCCGGGGATGCCGGGGAGGTTGTCCGACGGATCGCCGCGCAGGGCCGCGAAGTCCGGGTACTGCTCGGGGGTCAGGCCGTACTTCTCCTCCACCATCGAGGGGGTGAAGCGGGTCAGCTCCGACACCCCCCTGGTGGGGTACAGCACCGTCGTCGCGTCGTTGACGAGCTGGAAGGAGTCCCGGTCGCCGGTGACGATCGAGACGTGGAAGCCCTCGGCCACCGCCTGCGTGGCCAGGGTGGCGATGATGTCGTCCGCCTCGAAGCCCTCCACCGCGAACCGCCGGATGCCCATCGCGTCCAGCAGTTCGCCGATCAGCTCCACCTGCCCCTTGAAGCCGTCCGGCGACTTGGAGCGGTTCGCCTTGTAGTCGGCGAACTCCTCGGTGCGCCAGGTCGTGCGCGACACGTCGAAGGCGACCGCCAGGTGGGTGGGGTCCTCGTCGCGCAGCGTGTTCGCCAGCATCGAGGCGAAACCGTAGATCGCGTTCGTCGGCTGCCCGGTGGTGGTGGAGAAGTTCTCCTCGGGCAGCGCGAAGAACGCCCGGTAGGCGAGGGAGTGCCCGTCCAGCAGGAGCAGGCGCCTGTCCTGGTGCCCGGGCGGATCGGAGGGGTTCGCTGCGGTCGCTTTCGATGCTTTGTTGGCCACGCCCCGATCCTGCCACGCACCACCGACACCGGATCACGGGCCGCCCTGGAGCCACTGTCGCACGCCGGTGGCGCGTGGCAGGATCACCGGTCATGAGACGCAGGCCGCCCGCCACCGATCCCGTCCAGGACGCCCCCCGGGTCGGCCCCCCGCGCCGGAGTGCCGCCGGGCTGCCCGCCGTCGCCCGGTCCCTGCGCGTGGCCGGGGAGCAGATGGGGGTGCGGCGCACCGCGCTGACCCTGCTGAGGGTCAACCAGGAGGACGGCTTCGACTGCCCCGGCTGCGCCTGGCCCGAGCCGGAGCGGCGGCACACCGCGGAGTTCTGCGAGAACGGCGCCAAGGCCGTCGCCGAGGAGGCCACGCTGCGGCGGGTGACCCCCGCCTTCTTCGCCGAGCACCCCGTGGCCGACCTGGCGACGCGCTCCGGCTACTGGCTGGGGCAGCAGGGCCGCCTCACCCGCCCGATGTACCTGGCCGAGGGATCCGGCCGCTACGAGCCGATCGGCTGGGACGAGGCCCTCGAGATCGTCGCCGGCGAACTGCGCGCCCTGGACTCCCCCGACGAGGCCGTCTTCTACACCTCCGGCCGCACGAGCAACGAGGCCGCCTTCCTCTACCAGCTCCTGGCCCGCTGCCTGGGCACCAACAACCTGCCCGACTGCTCCAACCTGTGCCACGAGTCCTCCGGCGCCGCGCTGACCGAGACCCTCGGCGTCGGCAAGGGCAGCGTGCTCCTGGAGGACCTCCACCGCGCCGACCTGGTCATCGTCGCCGGGCAGAACCCGGGCACCAACCACCCGAGGATGCTCTCCGCGCTGGAGAGGGCCAAGAAGGGCGGCGCGCGGATCATCACCGTCAACCCGCTGCCCGAGGCCGGCCTGGAGCGGTTCGACAACCCGCAGACCCTGCGCGGCCTGGCCGGATCCGGCACACGGCTGACCGACCTGTTCCTGCAGATCCGCATCGGCGGCGACCAGGCCCTCTTCCGCGAGCTGTGCCGCCGGGTGCTGGAGGCCGACGGCGGGGTGGACGAGGCCTTCGTCCGCGAACACACCCACGGGTACGAGGAGTTCGCCGCCGCGGCCCGCGCCACCGACCCCGCCGACGTGCTGCGCGCCACCGGGCTCGCCCCGGCCGACATCGACCGCGCCGCCGAACTGGTGCTGGCCTCGGAGCGCACCGTGGTGTGCTGGGCCATGGGCCTGACCCAGCACCGGCACGCCGTGCCCACCATCCGCGAGATCGTCAACCTCCTGCTGCTGCGCGGCGCCGTCGGCCGCCCCGGCGCCGGGGTCTGCCCGGTGCGCGGCCACAGCAACGTCCAGGGCGACCGCACCATGGGCATCGTCGAGAAGCCCTCCGGCGCCCTGCTGGACGCCCTGGAGGCCGAGTTCGGCCTCCCCATGCCGCGCGAGCACGGCCTGGACGTGGTGAACGCCATCCGCGCCCTGCGCGACGGGCGGGCGAAGGTCTTCTTCGCCCTCGGCGGCAACTTCGTCGCCGCCTCCCCCGACACCGAGGTGACCGAGGCGGCCGTGCGGCGGGCCCGGCTGACCGTGCACGTGTCCACCAAGCTCAACCGCTCCCACTGCGTCACCGGCGCCCGCGCCCTGATCCTGCCCACCCTCGGCCGCACCGAGCGCGACGTCCAGGCCTCCGGGGAGCAGTTCGTCACCGTCGAGGACTCCATGGGCGTCGTCCACGCCTCCCGCGGGCGCCTCGCCCCCGCGAGCGAGCACCTGCTGTCCGAGCCCGCCATCGTCTGCCGGCTGGCCCGCCGCGTCCTGGGCCCCGGCCACCCCGTGCCCTGGGAGGAGTTCGAGGCCGACTACGCCGCGATCCGCGACCGCATCGCCCGCACCATCCCCGGCTTCGCCGACTTCAACGCCCGCGTCGCCCGCCCCGGCGGCTTCACCCTGCCCCACGCCCCGCGCGACGAACGCCGCTTCCCCACCGCCACCGGAAAGGCCAACTTCACCGCCGCGCCGCTGACCTGGCCGCACCTCCCGCCCGGCCGCCTGCTGCTGCAGACCCTGCGCTCCCACGACCAGTACAACACCACCGTCTACGGCCTCGACGACCGCTACCGCGGCATCGAGGGAGGCCGCCGCGTGGTCCTCGTCCACCCCGGCGACGCCGCCGCGCTCGGCCTGGCGGACGGCTCCTACGCCGACCTCACCAGCGAGTGGGAGGACGGCCGCGAGCGCACCGCGCCCGGCTTCCGCGTCGTCCACTACCCCACCGCCCGCGGCTGCGCGGCCGCCTACTTCCCCGAGACCAACGTCCTGGTCCCCCTCGACGCCACCGCCGAGACCAGCAACACCCCCGCCAGCAAGTCCGTGGTGATCCGCCTCACCCCCGCCCGAGGGCCCGCCGATCCCTCTGATAAGTAAGACGGTGTAGAGCACATCCATCACCCGCCGCAGGGCCGTGCCCCACCGGCCCCGGCACGACGATCGGAGCCACGCGCCCATGGGCGAGCCGACCAGCACCGTCTTCCCCCAGGAGATCCTCGACCAGTGGGCCGGGCGCGGCATCGACCTGCCCGCCCTGTTCTCCGCCGGACGCCTCGGCGAGCGCATGGGCCTGGTCATCACCCACGCCGCGCCCGAGAAGGTCGTCGGCACCCTCCCCGTCGAGGGCAACACCCAGCCCTACGGGCTGCTGCACGGCGGCGCCTCCGCCGTGCTGGCCGAGACCCTCGGCTCCGTCGGCGCCATGCTCCACGGCGGCCCCACCAGGCTCGCCGTCGGCGTGGACCTCAACTGCACCCACCACCGCGGACTGACCTCCGGCACCGTCACCGGCACCGCCACCCCCGTGCACCGCGGCCGGTCCACCACCACCTACGAGATCGCCGTCACCGACGAGCAGGACCGCCGCGTGTGCAGCGCCCGGCTCACCTGCATGCTGCGCGACGCGCCCGGGGACGCCTACCGCACCTGACCGGCCCTCACCGAAAAAGCACAGGTCAAAGGGTTCTCCGCACCCGGTCCGATGCGCTTCGATACCGGTCCGGGCCGCCATCGGGGCGGCCGGGACCGAAAGGACACCGATCGTGCGGGCCACACGCCTGACATCACCCCGCAAGCGCGCCGCGGCCGTCACCACGGCCGCCGCCGCGCTCACGGTGGCAGCAGCCCTCCCCGCGGCGGCCATCAGCACCTACAACTCCTCCCCCGCCCCCGAACGGACCGAGGTCGGGGCCCTGGTCGTCACCTACGACCACGACGAGGACGCCGCCACCCCCGACCGCGTCGACTGGTTCTGCTCGGGCACCATGATCGACCGCGACACCTTCCTCACCGCCGCCCACTGCACCACCGACTGGCCGGCCGGCGCCCGCTTCCACGTCTCCCTGGAGCAGGACGTACAGGCCGCCCTCGACGCGGCCGCGCGGGAGCACCCCGGCGACCCGGCCGCCGTCGCCGCGGCCGTCGCCGTCGAGGGCACCGCGCACAACCACCCGGAGTACCCCGGCCCCGCCACCGACACCCGCGACATCTCCGTCGTGGAGGTCCCCGCCGGCCGGATGGCCGACCGCTGGGACTTCACCCCTGCCACCCTGCCCACCGCCGGGCAGCTCGACGCCCTGGGCCCCCAGGCGCTGGACGGCACCGGCTTCACCGTCGCCGGCTACGGCACCCAGGAGGCCCAGCGCGGCCCCGGCGGCCACACCCACCCCGGCGGCGGCGTGCGGATGAAGGCCCCTACCTCCTTCAACGCCCTCAACAAGGCGTGGGTGCGCGTGGCCATGACCGCCCCGCAGGGCAACGGCGGCGCCTGCTACGGCGACTCCGGCGGCCCCAACTTCGCCGAGATCGGCGGTGAGCGCGTCCTGGTCGGCACCACCATCACCGGTGACGCCCCCTGCTACGCCACGAACGTCGCCTACCGCCTCGACGCGCCCGGCGCCCGCGCCTTCCTCGCCCCCTACACCGACCTGCCCTGACCCGCGCACGCAACCGGACCCGTCCGCGCGTCCGGCCGGCACCACCGGCCGGACGCGCGAACGGCGGTGCCGCGGCGGCCTGCAGGCCGCCGCGGCACCGCCGCCTCACCCGACGAGGAGAGCCGTCAGGCGCCCTCGCCCAGATAGGCCGCCCGCACCCGCGGGTCGGACAGCAGCTCGGACGCCTCGCCCTCCATCGCCACCGAGCCGGTCTCCAGCACGTACCCGCGGTCGGCCATCCGCAGCGCCTGGGCGGCGTTCTGCTCCACCAGCAGCACCGTGGTGCCCTGCTCGTTGATCTCCTTGACGATCTCGAAGATCTGCTGAACGATCAGCGGCGCCAGACCCATCGACGGCTCGTCCAGCAGCAGCACCTCAGGCTTGCCCATCAGGGCGCGGCCGATCGCCAGCATCTGCTGCTCACCGCCCGACAGCGTCCCGCCCAGCTGGCTCTTGCGCTCCCCCAGCCGCGGGAACAGCGTGAACACCCGGTCCATGTCGGCCTTGTCCACCGACTTGAACCGGTACGCCCCCATCTGGAGGTTCTCCCGGACGGTCATCCGCGGGAACACCCCGCGCCCCTCGGGGACATGGCCGATGCCGAACCGGACCAGATCGTGCGACTTGATGCCGTCGATCCGCTCCCCGTGCAGCAGCACCTGCCCCTCGCGCGGCGCGATCATCCCCGACGCCGTCCGCAGCGTGGTCGTCTTGCCCGCGCCGTTGGCGCCCAGCAGCGCGACCACCTCACCGCGGCGGACCGTCAGGTTGACGCCCTTGAGCGCCTCGATGGCGCCGTAGAACACCCGCAGGTCCCGCAGCTCCAGCACCACCGGGGCGGCAGGCTCGCCGCCCTGCGGCTCCTTCTTCAGATCCGTGGTGACGCTCACTCGTGCTCCTTGGTGTCCCGCCGCGGCGCCTCGGCACCGGCTTCGGCACCGGCCCCGGCTCCGGCGTCTTCCTCCGCGCCCGCGCCCTCGGCACCGTCCCCGGCACCGCCCTCGGCGACGATCTCCGCCACCGCGGCCTCGTCCTCCTCGGCCACCGAGCCCAGGTACGCCTCGATCACCGCCGGGTCCTGCTGCACCTGCGACGGGGAACCCTCGGCGATCTTCTTGCCGAAGTTGAGCACCATCACCCGGTCGGCCACCGACATCACCAGCCGCATGTCGTGCTCGATCAGCAGCACGCTCACGCCCAGCTCGGTGTTGATCCGCCGGATCAGCTCCTCCAGCTCCAGCTTCTCCGTCGGGTTGGTGCCCGCCGCCGGCTCGTCCAGCAGCAGCACCTCCGGATCCGTCGCCAGCGCCCGCGCGATCTCCAGCCGCCGCTGGTCGCCGTAGCTCAGCGACCCCGCCAGCTCGTTCATCTTCTCCAGCAGGCCGACGTACGACAGCACCTCGTGCGCCCGGCGGTCGCTGGCCCGCTCGGCCTTCCGCGCGTTCGGCAGACCCAGCATGATCGACACCGGACCGGCCTTCAGCCGGGTCTCCGCAGCGATCTTGACGTTCTCCAGCGCGGTCAGCGCCCCGAACAGCCGGATGTTCTGGAACGTGCGCGCCAGGCCCCACTGGCTGACCACGTGCGGCTTGGCGCCCAGCAGCGAGTGCTCACCGCCCGAGCGAGGACGGAAGACGATCCGCCCCTCCTGCGGCACGTACGCACCCGTCAGCGAGTTGAACAGCGACGTCTTGCCCGCACCGTTGGGCCCGATGACCGCCAGCACCTCACCGCGCCGCATCCGCAGCTCGACGTCGTCCAGACTGGTCAGACCGCCGAACCGCAGCGTCACGCCCGACGTCTCCAGCACCAGCTCACCGGCGCCGGCCGAACCGCCCGCCGGCCCCTGCTCCTTCTTCACCGTCTCGGTGGTCACGGCTGCCTGCCTTCCGCCGGGCCGGTCGCGTCGGCACCGCCGAGCCCCGCCTCCGCCATCTGCAGCTCACGCTTGCGGCGGCGGGAGGGCAGCACACCCTGCGGCCGGTAGATCATCATGATGACGAGGAGAGCGCCCAGGTACATGTAGCGGTCCTTGGGATCCACCCACTCGCGCAGGTACTCCGGCAGCCACACCAGGAACGCGGCGCCGAACAGCACCCCGGGGATCGACCCCATGCCGCCGAAGATGACGTAGGCCAGCACCAGGATCGACAGCAGGATCGCGAAGTTCTCCGGGTTGAAGTACCCGACCTTGCTCGCGTACGCCACCCCGGCCACACCCGAGGTCGACGCACCGATCGCGAACGCCATCAGCTTGTACCGCACCGTGGGCACACCCGTGGCCGCCGCGGCCACCTCGTCCTCGCGGATCGCGGTCCACGCCCGGCCCACCTTGGAGTGCTCCAGCCGCAGGAACAGGAAGATCGCCAGCACCACGAAGGCGACCAGCAGCCAGTAGTACGGCATCGGGTCCAGCTTCCACTCGTAGGAGAAGAAGCCCAGGTCGACGCTGAACCGCTCGACCTTCACACCGCGCGCGCCCTCCGTCACCCCGTCGGCGTTCTTCGCCACCAGGTAGACGATCTCGTGGAAGCCCAGCGTCACGATCGCCAGGTAGTCGCCCCGCAGCCGCAGCGTCGGAGCACCCAGGACCACCCCCGCCACCAGACACGTCAGCACCGCGATCGGCAGCACCAGGAAGTTGTTCAGCGCCACCGGCGGCTGGACCGGCAGCGCGCCCGTCCAGTACGCCGCGCTGTACGCGCCGATCGCGAAGAACGCGATGAAGCCCAGGTCCAGCAGACCCGCCCAGCCGATCACCACGTTCAGGCCGATCGCCAGCAGCACGAAGATCGCGATCTGGTCCACCAGCACCTGCTGCCAGTACCGCTCGACCCCCAGCGGCCCGAACACCACCAGCGCCAGCACGGCCGTCAGCACGCCCATGCGCACCCGCTTGTCGGCCGACCACACCTGGCGGACCCGCTCCAGCGGGCCGGAGGAGACCTTCTTCGTGCCCTTGACCGCACGCGAGGTCTGGTCGGCCAGGAACTCCCGCACCGCCCAGACCGCCACCGCGATCGCCAGCCAGACCCACAGGCCGACACCGGTGAAGTCCTCGCGCAGCGCCAGGAACAGGTCCTGGGTGGTGCCCTCCTCGCCCGTCATCAGCCTGAGCGTCACCGCCAGCGCCAGCAGGGCCCCCAGCCGCCGCCAGCGCGGCTCCTGGTACCAGTGCACCCTCCGCAGCCGGGCCGCCGCCGACAGCGGCGCCGTGGCGCTCTTCGGCGAGTCCTGCCCGGCCCCCTGCGCAGTCGAGGTCTTGATGCTCACGCCGTCCTCCCCACACGCTCGCCGAGAATGCCGGTCGGACGGACCATCAGCACCAGCACCAGCACCACGAAGGCACCGACGTAACGCCAGTCGTCACCCCACAGGCCCACCGTCATGGTCTCCACCACGCCCAGCACCAGACCGCCCAGCATCGCGCCGCGCACATTGCCGATACCGCCCAGCACCGCCGCCGCGAAGGCCGTGATACCGGGCAGGAAGCCCATCGTGTACCAGACCTGGCTGTTGGTGCCGAACAGGAAGCCGGCCGCACCGCCCAGCAGACCGCCGAGCACGAACGTCCGGGACACCACCTTGTCGATGTCCACGCCCATCAGCGACGCGACCTCCGGGTCCTGCGCCACCGCGCGGATGCCCGAACCCATCTTCGTGCGGTTCACCACGTAGTCCAGGCCGACCATCATCGCCACCGCCGACACCAGGATCAGCACCTGCGTGATCGTCAGCTCGGCGCCGAAGACGCTCAGCACCTTCTTGTTCTCGTACATCGACGGCATCGGCAGCGGATTGCGGCCGAACAGCTTGCCCGCCAGGTTGTACAGGAAGAACGAGGCGCCGATCGCGGTGATCAGGAACACCAGGCGCGGCGCGTGGTGTCTGCGCAACGGCCGGTACGCCACCCGTTCCAGACCGAAGGCCACCGCGCCGCCCAGCGCGGCACCCGCCAGCATGCCGATCAGGACGTAGGCGACCGAGCCCATGCCGGAGGGCGTCGACTCGGGGATCAGGGCGGTCAGGGCCAGCAGGCCCCCGTAACCGCCGAACATGAAGACCTCGCTGTGCGCGAAGTTCAGAAGCTGGAGCACGCCGTACACCAGCGTGTAGCCGATGGCGATGACGGCGTAGAGACTGCCGAGCACCACCCCTAGGACGAGGAAGTCCCAGAACTCACTGAGGGACATCGAACTGTCTTCCTTGTGGGAATGTGCCGCCCGGCCGTGCGTTCAGCACTCGGGGAGCGGGCGGCGCGAGGATCACGGAGGCGGACGCCCGGCACGAGCGCGGTGTCCACCGGTGTCACGCCGGCCGGCGCGGGAGCGAACCCACCGCGCCGGCCGGCCGGAAGCGTCGGCCTGCTCAGCCGGCCAGCTCGTCGACGCTGCCCTGGTACTCGATGCCCTCGCCCTTGACCTGGTACAGGTAGATGGTCTGGTTGGTGAACTCACCCTTGTCGTCGAAGGAGAACTCCTTCGTCAGACCCTTGTACTTCGCCCCGCGCAGAGCGTCCACCAGCGCCTGGCGCTCGACGCCGCCGTCCTCGTGGAGCTTCTTGATCTCCTCGATGATCATCATCGCGGCGTCGTACGACTCGGCCGAGTACGTGCCCGGAGCCTGCTTGAACTCCTTCTCGTAGTCCGCGGCGAACTTCTTCGTCGCGTCCTCCTTGGTGGCGTCCGTGCACGGGCAGGTCAGCAGCCAGCCGTCCGAGGCGTCGCCCGCCAGCTCTATGAACTGCGCGTCGTTGGTGCCGTCACCCGACATCGCCACGCCGTCGAAGCCCGCCTCCTTGAGCTTCTTGGCGAACGGGCCGGCGTCCTGGTAGTAGCCCGCGTAGATCAGCGCGTCCGGCTTGTTCTTGGTGACGTTCTTCGCCGCGGCGCTGTAGTCCGGCGTCTTCTGCGGCACGCTCTGGCGCACCACGTCCACACCGGCGGCCTTCAGGTCCTTCTCGGCGACGTCCGCCAGGCCGATGCCGTAGTCGGTCTTGTCGTCGACCACCACGACCTTCTCGGCCTCGACCTTCTCCGACAGGTACTTCGCCATCCCGGCGCCCTGGGCGCTGTCGTTCGGCACCGCGCGCAGGAACGTCTCGTAGCCCTTGGTCGTCAGGTCGGGACGCGTCGCCGACGACGACAGCGCCACCAGGCCCGCGGCCCCGTACACCTCGGCGGCCGTGTCCGCCGGGCCCGAGAACGCCGGGCCGATCACCGCGACGACGTCCTCGTCGTCGATCGCCTTCTGCGCGGCCGCCGTCGCCTTGTCCGGCAGGCCCTGGTCGTCGACCGGGACGTACTCGACCTTGAACCCGAGGTCGCCCTCGGCGTTCGCCTGGTCGATCGCCAGCTTGATGCCGTTCTCCATGTTCTGGCCGAGCTGCACGTTGTCGCCGGAGAGCGGGCCCTGGAAGGCGATCTTGTACGCGTCGCCGCTTCCGCTGTCCCCTCCGCCGCAACCGGTCAGCGCGAGCGCGCCGACGGCCATGGGAATGGCCAGCTTGACGATGGTCTTGTTGAGCACGTGGAACCCCCTGGAGCCTGCTCAGATCACGACGACCGCCGTACCGTTCCGGCGTCGCGGTCCGCACGTACGTACGTGCGGCGTGGCCCGGAATCTATTGCCCCAGAAGCAGACCAGATAGGTGAGAGCGGCAGATGTGATCTCCCTGTGACCTGCGCCATGCGCCGGAAACAGAACACTCCTTACCGGAGAACGGACAGAAAGGGAAAGATCATCAGGGGTCGGACCCCGCGAATTCCCAACCCGCCGGCCACAAAAGCCCGCCGCGGCAACCCAGTTGCGACCGCACACGGCCCGCACGAAGATCCGGAATCCCCCCTCCCTCTCCGACACCCCCAGCTCACACGGGGCCGGCGCCGCCGAAGGCGGCCGCGGCCCGCCCTTTGCGGCCCGGCGCCGGCAACGACCCCCGCCGCACCCGGGCCGCACCCCGGACCGCCCCTGACGGGCCCCGCGCCCCCCGTGCGGCGTCACCGCTGCTGCTTCTTCTCCTCCGCGTCCTGGATCACGGCCTCGGCCACCTGCCTCATCGACAGCCGGCGGTCCATCGAGGTCTTCTGGATCCACCGGAACGCGGCCGGCTCGGTCAGCCCGTACTGCGTCTGCAGCACCCCCTTGGCCCGGTCCACCAGCTTCCGCGTCTCCAGCCGCTGCGCGAGGTCGGCGACCTCCCGGCTCAGCACCTTCATCTCGTTGAACCGCGACACCGCCATCTCGATGGCGGGCACCACGTCGCTCTTGCTGAACGGCTTCACCAGGTACGCCATCGCGCCCGCGTCCCGCGCCCGCTCCACCAGCTCGCGCTGCGAGAAGGCGGTCAGCATCAGCACCGGGGCGATCGACTCCTCGGCGATCTTCTCGGCAGCCGAGATCCCGTCGAGCACGGGCATCTTCACGTCCATGATCACCAGATCCGGCCGGTGCTCCCGCGCCAGGTCCACGGCCCGCTGCCCGTCCCCGGCCTCGCCGACGACGGTGTAGCCCTCCTCCTCCAGCATCTCCTTGAGGTCCAGGCGGATCAGCGCCTCGTCCTCGGCGATGACGACCCGCGTCGTCTCCGGAGGCACGTGCGCCCGCTCGCCGGCCGCGCCGGCTCCGCTGTCGGCGCCGGCGTCGGTGCTGATGGGCTCGGGGATGTCCGCGGTGCTCACTGGGCTCCTCGTTTTCCGGCCAGGTGGACCACAAGAGCCTACCTAGTTCCTGTAAGGTGTACCTACGTCGGGAGGCCCCAGCCTTCGATTCACATGGCCCCGGTAGCCCAATTGGCAGCAGGCAATGGATTCAAAACCCATACAGTGTCGGTTCGAATCCGACCCGGGGCACTTTACCTTTATTTCCAAGGTTGCAAGCAAAGCGGGAAAACTTCACTGATCAGAGGGAATGCCCCTCGGATCCTCCCCCGGGGAACACTCTCTTGTACAGGCTCGCGAGCATGTACGACCTCGCCACGCGAAAGCGTGTCCTCGCCCTCGTCGACCAGGGTCGCAGCCTGAACTCCGTCAGCAGGCAGACCGGGATATCCCGCTCCGCGATCCGCGCCTGGCAGATCCGCATCCGGCCGCTCCCGAACGCCTCCCGGGAGGAGGACTGCTTCCGGTGCGGACCCGAGCCGTCCCTCCCCGCCGATCAGCCCGCCTACGCATACCTGCTCGGCCTCTACCTCGGCGACGGCTGCCTCAGCGCGCACCCCCGGCGTGGGGGCCACTATCTGCGGATCGCCTGCGCGGACGCCTGGCCCGGGCTGATCACCGCGTGCCGCGAGGCGATCACCGCCGTCCTGCCGGGCCGGAACGCCTACCTCGTACAGGCGCAGGGGTGCGTCATGGTCACCTCCTACGGCCGTCACTGGCCCTGTCTGTTCCCCCAGCACGGGCCGGGCAGGAAGCACGAGCGGCGCATCGCCCTGGAGCCCTGGCAGCGGGAAGTCACCGACGAGCACTCCTGGGAGCTGATCCGGGGGCTCGTCCACTCCGACGGCTGCCGGATCACCAACTGGACGACACGTCCCGTCGGGGGCGTGCGCAAGCGCTATGAGTACCCGCGGTACTTCTTCACCAACACCTCCGAGGACATCGTGCGCATCTACGGAGAGACCCTGGACCGGCTGGGAGTCGAGTGGCGGGCCGTACGCCGCCCCACCGGGGCGTACAGCGTCTCCGTCGCCCGCCGGGCGTCCGTGGCGCTGATGGACGCGCACATCGGGCCGAAGCACTGAAGCGGGCGGGCGGGAACGGGAAGGGCGGGGGAAGCCCAGGCCGCCGCTGGCGCGGGGCGGCGGCCGGGGCTTCCCGGTTCACGGGGCGGCCGGTCGGGCCGTAGGGAGCCGGTCAGCGGGCGGTGTGCTCCTCGCCGATGCGGTGGACGCGGACCATGTTGGTGGTACCGGGGACGCCGGGCGGCGAGCCGGCGGTGATGATCACCTTGTCGCCCCTCTCGCAGCGCCCCATCTCCAGCAGCCGCCGGTCGACCTGCTCGACCATCTCGTCGGTGCTGTGTGCGGTGGGACCGAGGAAGGTCTCCACGCCCCAGGTGAGGTTGAGCTGGGCGCGGGTGGCCGGGTCGGGGGTGAAGGCGAGGACGGGGACCGGTGAGCGGTAGCGGGACAGGCGGCGGACGGTGTCGCCGGACTGGGTGAGGGCCACGAGGAACTTGGCTCCGAGGAAGTCGCCCATCTCGGCCGCGGCGCGGGCCACGGCCCCGCCCTGGGTGCGGGGCTTGGCGCTCTCGGCGAGCGGGCGCAGGCCCTGGGAGAGCATGTCCTCCTCGGCCGCGGCGACGATGCGGCCCATGGTCCTGACCGTCTCGACCGGGTACTTGCCGACGCTGGTCTCGCCGGAGAGCATCACGGCGTCGGTGCCGTCCATGACGGCGTTGGCGACGTCGGAGGCCTCGGCGCGGGTGGGCCGGGAGGAGTCGATCATCGAGTCGAGCATCTGGGTGGCGACGATGACCGGCTTGGCGTTGCGCCGGGCGAGGGCGACGGCGCGTTTCTGCACCAGGGGGACGGTCTCCAGGGGCATCTCGACGCCGAGGTCGCCGCGGGCGACCATGAGGCCGTCGAAGGCGGCGACGATCTCGGCGAGGTTCTCCACCGCCTGGGGTTTCTCGATCTTCGCGATGACGGGGAGGTGGCGGTTCTCCTCCTTCATGACGCGGTGGACGTCGGCTACGTCGCGTGCGCTGCGGACGAAGGAGAGGGCTATGACGTCCACGCCGGTGCGCAGTGCCCAGCGCAGGTCGTCGACGTCCTTGTCGGAGAGGGCGGGTACGGAGACGGCGACGCCGGGGAGGTTGAGGCCCTTGTGGTCGGAGACCATGCCGCCCTCGGTGACCTCGGTGCGGATGCGGGGGCCGTCGACGGCGGTGACCTTCAGGGTGACGCGGCCGTCGTCGACGAGGACGAGTTCGCCGGGTGTGACGTCGTCGGCGAGTCCTCCGTAGGTGGTGCCGCACTGTTCGCGGTCGCCCTCGACGTCCTCGGTGGTGATGGTGAACTCCTCGCCGCGTTCGAGGAGTACGGGGCCTTCGCGGAATCGTCCGAGCCGGATCTTCGGGCCTTGAAGGTCGGCGAGGATGCCGACGCTGCGGCCGGTCGCCTCGGACGCCCGGCGCACACGGTGGTAGCGCTCCTCGTGCTCGGCGTGGGCGCCGTGGCTGAGGTTGAGGCGGGCGACGTCCATTCCGGCTTCGACGAGCGCCTTGATCTGCTCGTACGAGTCGGTGGCGGGGCCCAGGGTGCAAACGATTTTCGCGCGGCGCATGGCAGCGAGCCTATGACTTACCTGCCGGTAGGGAACTGTGGAGAGGGAACTGTTCAACGACCGTTCCATATAGTGCCGTTAACAACTTGTGAAATGGGCGCGGGGACGCTCGAACGAGCATTTCCATTCTCCCCCGACGGCGCGCGACGGTATGCGGACCTTCACTCCGGCCCATCGGCGCACGCACCTGATCCGCACTGTTTTCGTCCGGTGACACAGCGGATCGGGCGGCCTGGGGGAGGGTGTGTGTCGTTCGACGAGGAGTGGGCCGCTCTGGTGGCGAAGGCCTCGGAGCGCAGCGGTACCGGGACGCGGCTGAACGAGGCCGGACCCGGTGGCGGCGGGGGTGACGGGCACGACCTGTCGGCCGCCCAGGACGAGCTGGGGGCCGTCGGGCACGACGCCCATGTGCTGTTCGGGCGGTTGCGGAAGGACGGCGACGGCGCCCGCGAGTCCAGCGGCGGCGCCGCCACCGCTCTGAAGAACGCCGACTTCACGCCGGGCGAGGAGCTCGGTCTCACCGTCGAGGTGGGGGACTCCCGGTTCAGGACGTTGCTGCGGTCCTGCGCGCACATCTCCAACCACCTCGGCTGCAGCGCGAAGTCCTACGTCAAGCAGGACAAGGAGATCGAGGCGCGGATGCGGCACCGCGACGGCTCGGCCATGCCGGTGTCGGAGACCGAGCGCTACTACAAGTGATCGCGAGGTGGCCGGGGAAAGGACCGGGGGAAACGGACCGTGGCCGAGTTGACCTCAGAAAACGATCCGTGCACCGACCGGTGAGCGCGTGGGTGCCGGGCCCGGCCAGCGGGCCGGGCCCGGCACCCACGCGCGTCAGTGCGCCGCGCGTACGCGCAGGGCGCGGGCGAGGTCGTCGAGTTCGTCGGCGAGGGGGCGGCGCAGGGCGGGGGTGAGGGCGTCGCCGGCCAGGCACCGCTGCCCCAGGGCCAGGGTGCCGGGGTCGGTGAAGGGGCGGGGGAAGCCGTGCCGCCCCAGTGCCTGGGCGATGGCGGGGCCGCGGCGGGCGGCGAGGGCGGGGGCCCGGTCGAAGTAGCGGGGTACGTAGTCGCGCAGCAGGTCGTGCTGCTCTGTGTGCCAGAAGCCCTGGAAGGTGGCTTTGAGCAGGTAGTTGGAGAGGCTGTCGGATTCGCCGAACAGGGCCTGCCAGGCGGCTTCCTTGGCCGCGGGGTCGGGCAGGGCGGCGCGGCAGCGTGCGGCGCCCTCGGTGCCGGCGGCGCTGGGGTCGGCGTCGAGTGCGGCGCCGATGTCGGAGGTGTTCACGGCGCCGAGGACGGCGAGGCGGTGCAGGAGCCGCCAGCGCAGTTCGTGGTCGAGGGGGCGTCCGCCGGGGAGGGTGCCGGTGGTCCACCAGTGGTGGAGGTCGCCGGGGGTGGTGGCGCTGTCGATGGCGGCGCGTACGGCTGTCAGGAGGATTCCTCCGTCGCGTGCGCCGTCGGCCGGTTCGCGCTCCAGCAGGGTGCGGGCGAGGTCGGTGAGGGTCTCCAGGGCGGCGGTGCGCTGCCCGGGCGGCAGGTAGCGGTCGGCGATCTCGTGGCGGGCGAAGTCCAGTACGCCGGCGACGACGGCGTCGTCCCTCTCGTGCGGCAGGTGGGCGCGTGCGGTGTCCAGGTAGTCGGCGGGGGGCAGTTGGCCGTCGCGGACCATGTCGCGGGCGGCGTTCCAGACGGTGGCGCGGGTGAGCGGGTCGGGCAGTTGGGCCAGGGCGCGTCGCACGGTGCGCCAGGAGCCGGTGTCCAGGCGGATCTTGGCGTAGGTGAGGTCGCGGTCGTTGAGGAGGACGAGGTCGGGGCGGGGGCCGTCGGCGGTGAGGGTGCGGCCGCCGTCGGCGGGGATGTCGGCGGTCAGGGGTTCGCGCGGTGCCAGGTGTTCCTTTCCGGTTCCGCCGTCCAGGTCGTACAGGCCGACGGTGACGCGGTGGGGGCGGTTGCCGGTGTGGGTGATCTCCAGGTGCCAGCGCCGGCCGTCGCGTCCGGGGGTGGTGTCGGTGGTGACGCGGGGGGTGAGGGTGTCGGCGCCGCTGGTGCGCAGCCAGCGTTCGGCCCAGGTGTGGACGTCGCGGCCGGATGCGCGGGCGAGGGAGTCGAGGAGGTCGGCGAGGGTGGCGTTGCCGAACCGGTGGCGGGCGAAGTGGTCGTTGATTCCGGCGAGGAAGTGCTTCTGGCCGAGCCAGGTGACCAGTTGGCGCAGTGCGGAGGCGCCCTTGGCGTAGGAGATGCCGTCGAAGTTGAGCAGGGCGGTGGCGGTGTCGGGCACCGCCTCGGGCTCGGGGGCGACGGGGTGGGTGGAGGGGCGCTGGTCGGCGTCGTAGCCCCAGGACTTGCGGTCGACGGCGAACTCGGTCCAGGTGCCGGTGAAGCGGGTGGCCTCGGCGACGACCTGGTAGCCCATGTACTCGGCGAAGGACTCGTTGAGCCAGATGTCGTCCCACCAGCGCAGGGTGACCAGGTCGCCGAACCACATGTGGGCCATCTCGTGGGCGATGGTGACGGCCCGGTTCTGGAGCTGGGTGTCGGTGACGGCGGAGCGGTGGACGTACTCGTCGCGGAAGGTGACCAGTCCGGGGTTCTCCATGGCGCCGGCGTTGAACTCGGGGACGAACGCCTGGTCGTAGGAGTCGAAGGGGTAGGGCTCGTCGAAGATCTCGTGGTAGCGGTCGAAGCAGGCGCGGGTGATGTCGAGCAGTTCCTGCGCGTCGTCGTCGAGGTGGCTGCCCAGGGACTGGCGTACGTGGAGGCCGAAGGGGATGCCGGCGTGCTCGGTGCGCACCGAGTGCCAGGGGCCGGCGGCCAGTGCCACGAAGTAGGTGCTCAGCGGCGGGGTGGGGGCGCATTCCCAGCGGCCGGGCTGCCCTTCGACGCGGCGGGCGGTGCCGTTGCCGAGGACGGTCCACTCCCGGGGTGCTGTGGCGGTGACGGTGAAGGGGGCCTTGAGGTCGGGCTGGTCGAAGGCGGCGAAGACGCGGGGGGCCTCGGTCTGGAAGCACATGGTGTAGAGGTAGGTGCGGCCGTCGGCGGGGTCGGTGAAGCGGTGCATGCCCTCGCCGGTGCGCGAGTAGGCCATGTCTGCCTCGATGCGCAGTTCGTGCTCGCCCGCGCTCAGTCCGGTCAGCGGCAGGCGCCCGTCGGCCAGGGAGGCGGTGTCGAGGCCGTGTCCGTCGAGGACGGCCCGGTGGAGGGTGCGGGGCCGTACCTCGACGAAGGTGTCGCCCGCTTCGCGGGTGGTGAAGCGGACGGTGGTGGTGGAGCCGAAGACCTCCTCGCCCCGGGTCAGGTCGAGGTCGATGGCGTAGCGCTGGACGTCGATGAGCCGGGCTCGGCTCCGCGCCTCTTCGCGGGTCAGTGCGGGCATGGCGCTCATGCTGCCGTATCGGCCGGGCGGGGCGCACCGGGTGTCCCGGGCAGTGCCCTGCGGCCGGTGGCGGGCGGGGCTGCGGGGGCCGGGGCCGCGCGGCCGGGAGCGTGCTGCCGGGCGGCGGGGGCTCGTCAGGAGCGGGCGATGGTCTCGTGGTGGCGGATCACCTCGGCGATGATGAAGTTCAGCAGCTTCTCGGCGAAGGCCGGGTCGAGTTTGGCGCTCTCGGCCAGGGAGCGCAGCCGGGCGATCTGCTGGGCCTCGCGGGCGGGGTCGGCCGGGGGCAGCCGGTGTTCGGCCTTGAGGCGGCCGACCTGCTGGGTGCACTTGAAGCGCTCGGCGAGCATGTGCACCACGGCGGCGTCGATGTTGTCGATGCTGTCGCGCAGCCGGGAGAGTTCTGCCTGCACCGACGGGTCGGTCTCGCTGTTCGTCATGGTCACCGACTCTATGCGCTCGGGGCCCTCCCGCCCGTTCCCGGTCCGGTGGGACGGCGGGCGGGGTGCGGGACGCGGGCCGCGGCGTGCTGGGTGCGGCGCCGGGGCGGGTGCGGCATAGGCTCGGATCATGAGCCCCTCCATCGCCACCAACACCCGTGTCGGTCTCGACGAACTGCTGGACTTCGTGCGCCCCCGCCACCGGGCGGTGCTGCTCACCCGCCGTGCCGACGGCTCCCCGCAGGGGTCGCCGGTGTCGTGCGGGGTGGACGGTGCGGGGCGGATCGTGGTCTCCACGTATCCCGAGCGCGCCAAGGCGCGCAACGCGCGCCGTGACCCGGCCGTGAGCGTGATCGTGCTGTCGGAGGACTTCGACGGCCCGTGGGTGCAGGTGGACGGCACCGCCGAGGTGCTGGGCGTGCCCGAGGCGGTGGAGCCGCTGGTGGAGTACTACCGGGCGGTCGCGGGCGAGCACCCGGACTGGGACGAGTACCGCGAGGCGATGGTGCGGCAGGGCAAGTCGCTGCTGCGGATCACGCCGGTGCGCTGGGGCCCGGTGGCCACGGGCGGTTTCCCGGCGCGTCTGGCCCAGGGGTCCTGACCCGTTCGCGGACGCGGCGCGGCGCCGGCCCCCGGTCGGGGAGGGGGTCGGCGCCGCGGTCTGTGGTCCGTGCCGGTGCGGGCGGCCGTCCGGGGCGGCCTGCCGCCCGCACCGCGCGGACGGTCGGGGTGCGTCAGACGGTCAGTGCGCGGTCGGTCGGCCTGATCGGGGCCGGCAGGGAGCTGGTGCCGGTCAGGTAGCGGTCCACGGCCCTGGCCGCCGAGCGGCCTTCGGCGATGGCCCACACGATCAGGGACTGGCCGCGGCCGGCGTCGCCGGCGACGTAGACGCCGTCGACGTTGGTGGCGTAGTCGGCGTCGCGGGCGACGTTGCCGCGCTCGTCCAGTTCCAGGCCGAACTGCTCGACCAGGCCGTTGGTCCTGTCGATGCCGGTGAAGCCCATGGCCAGGGTGACGAGCTGGGCCGGGATGCGCTTCTCGGTGCCCGGCTTGGGCTCGAGCTTCCCCTGCTTGAACTCGACCTCGACCAGGTGCAGGGCCTGGACGTTGCCGTCCTCGTCGCCCTCGAAGTGGGTGGTGGAGACGGAGTAGACCCTCTCGCCGCCCTCCTCGTGGGCGGAGGTGACCTTGTAGAGCATGGGGAAGGTGGGCCAGGGCTGGCTCACCGGGTCGCGCTCCTCGCCTGGCCGGGGCATGATCTCCAGCTGGGTGACGGAGGCCGCGCCCTGGCGGTGGGCGGTGCCGACGCAGTCGGCGCCGGTGTCGCCGCCGCCGATGACGACGACGTGCTTGCCCTCCGCGGTGATCGGCGGGGCGACGTAGTCGCCCTCCTGGACCTTGTTGGCCAGGGGCAGGTACTCCATCGCCTGGTGGATACCGTCCAGTTCACGGCCGGGCACGGGCAGGTCGCGGGCGGTGGTGGAGCCGGCGGCGATGACGACGGCGTCGTAGCGCTTGCGCAGGTCGGCGGCGTCGATGTCGCGGCCGATCTCCACTCCGGTGCGGAACTTGGTGCCCTCCGCGCGCATCTGCTCGATGCGGCGGTTGATGTGGCGCTTCTCCATCTTGAACTCGGGGATGCCGTAGCGCAGCAGTCCGCCGATGCGGTCGGCGCGCTCGTAGACGGCGACCGTGTGGCCGGCGCGGGTGAGCTGCTGGGCGGCGGCCAGGCCCGCGGGGCCGGAGCCGATGACGGCGACGGTCTTGCCCGACAGGCGCTCGGGCGGCTGCGGGGTGACGCCGCCGGCCTCCCATGCCTTGTCGATGATGGTGACCTCGACGTTCTTGATGGTCACCGGGGGCTGGTTGATGCCCAGTACGCAGGCGGACTCGCAGGGGGCCGGGCACAGCCGTCCGGTGAACTCCGGGAAGTTGTTGGTCGCGTGCAGCCGCTCTCCGGCGGCCTGCCAGTCCCCGCGCCAGGCGTAGTCGTTCCACTCGGGGATGAGGTTGCCCAGCGGGCAGCCGTTGTGGCAGAACGGGATGCCGCAGTCCATGCACCGGCCGGCCTGCTTGCCGATGATCGGCAGCAGGGAGCCGGGGACGTAGACCTCGTTCCAGTCCTTGACGCGCTCGGGTACGGGGCGGGTCCGGGCGACCTCGCGGTCGGTGTTCAGGAAGCCCTTGGGATCAGCCATTGGTCGCCGCCTCCATCATCTTCTCGTGGATCTTGTCCTGGGACAGTCCGGCTCGCTCGGCGGCGTCCTTGGCGGCGAGCACTGCCTTGTAGGTACGGGGCATGATCTTGCTGAAGCGGCCTGCGGCGTTCTCCCAGTCGGCGAGCAGCTTCTCCGCGACGGTGGAGCCGGTCTCCTCGTGGTGGCGGCGCACCACGTCGTGCAGCCACTGCCGGTCGGTGTCGTCGAGGGGCTCGACGGCTCCGGCGATGTCGGGGTTGACGTCGTCGGCGTCGAGGTCGATGACGTACGCGGTGCCGCCGGACATGCCGGCGCCGAAGTTGCGGCCGGTGCGGCCCAGGACGACGGCCGTGCCGCCGGTCATGTACTCGCAGCCGTGGTCGCCCACGCCCTCGGAGACGACCAGCGCGCCGGAGTTGCGGACGCAGAAGCGCTCGCCGACGCTGCCGCGCAGGAACATCTCGCCGCCGGTGGCGCCGTAGGCGAGGGTGTTGCCGGCGATGGTGGAGTACTCGGCCAGGTGGGAGGCGCTCCGGTCGGGGCGCACGACGACGCGTCCGCCCGACAGGCCCTTGCCGACGTAGTCGTTGGCGTCGCCCTCCAGGCGGAGGGTGATGCCGCGCGGCAGGAAGGCGCCGAAGGACTGGCCGGCGGAGCCGGTGAAGGTGATGTCGATGGTGTCGTCGGGCAGGCCGGCGCCGCCGAACTTCTTGGTCACCTCGTGGCCGAGCATGGTGCCGACCGTCCGGTTGATGTTGCGGATGGGCACCTGGGCGCGCACCGGCCGGGCGTCCTCGGCGGTGTCGGCCGACAGGGCGTCGGCGGCGAGCTTGATGAGCTGGTTGTCCAGGGCCTTGGCCAGGCCGTGGTCCTGGGGGACGACCTGGTGGCGGGCGGCGCCCTCGGGCAGCTCGGGGACGTGCAGCAGCGGGGCCAGGTCCAGTCCCTGGGCCTTCCAGTGGTCGACCGCGCGGCTGACGTCGAGGACCTCGGCGTGGCCGATGGCCTCGTCCAGGCTGCGGAAGCCCAGTTCGGCCAGGAGTTCGCGGACCTCCTCGGCGACGAACTCGAAGAAGTTCACCACGTGGTCGGCCTTGCCGCTGTAGCGGCCGCGCAGGACCGGGTTCTGGGTGGCGATGCCGACGGGGCAGGTGTCCAGGTGGCACACGCGCATCATCACGCAGCCGGAGACGACCAGCGGGGCGGTGGCGAAGCCGTACTCCTCGGCGCCCAGCAGGGCGGCGATGACCACGTCGCGGCCGGTCTTGAGCTGGCCGTCGGTCTGGACGACGATGCGGTCGCGCAGGCCGTTGAGCAGCAGGGTCTGCTGGGTCTCGGCCAGGCCCAGCTCCCAGGGGCCGCCCGCGTGCTTGAGGGAGGTGAGGGGGGAGGCGCCGGTGCCGCCGTCGTGGCCGGAGATCAGCACGACGTCGGCGTGGGCCTTGGAGACGCCCGCCGCGACCGTGCCGACACCGACCTCGGAGACCAGCTTCACGTGGATGCGGGCGGCGGGGTTGGCGTTCTTCAGGTCGTGGATGAGCTGGGCGAGGTCCTCGATGGAGTAGATGTCGTGGTGCGGCGGCGGGGAGATGAGTCCCACGCCCGGCGTGGAGTGCCGGGTCTTGGCCACCCACGGGTAGACCTTGTGGCCGGGCAGCTGGCCGCCCTCGCCGGGCTTGGCGCCCTGGGCCATCTTGATCTGGATGTCGTCGGAGTTGACCAGGTACTCGGAGGTGACGCCGAAGCGGCCGGAGGCGACCTGCTTGATGGCCGAGCGGCGGGCCGGGTCGTACAGCCGCTCGGGGTCCTCGCCGCCCTCGCCGGTGTTGGACTTGGCGCCCAGCCGGTTCATGGCGATGGCGAGGGTCTCGTGGGCCTCCTGGGAGATGGAGCCGTAGGACATGGCGCCGGTGGAGAACCGCTTGACGATCTCGGAGACGGGCTCGACCTCCTCGAGGGGGATCGAGGGCCGCTCGGACTTCAGGCCGAACAGGCCGCGCAGCGTCATCAGGCGTTCGGACTGCTCGTCCACGCGCCGGGTGTACTGCTTGAAGATGTCGTAGCGGCGGGTGCGGGTGGCGTGCTGGAGGCGGAAGACCGTCTCCGGGTCGAACAGGTGCGGCTCGCCCTCGCGACGCCACTGGTACTCGCCGCCGATGTCCAGGTTGCGGTGGGCCGGTGCGATGCCGGAGGCCGGGTAGGCCTTGGCGTGGCGGGCGGCGACCTCCTTGGCGATGACGTCCAGGCCGGCGCCGCCGATCTTGGTGGCGGTGCCGTGGAAGTAGGTGTCGACGAAGTCCTGCTCCAGGCCGACGGCCTCGAAGACCTGGGCGCCGCGGTAGGAGGCGACGGTGGAGATGCCCATCTTGGACATGACCTTCAGCACGCCCTTGCCGAGCGCCTTGATCAGGTTGCGGATGGCGGTCTCGGGGTCGGTGTCGCCGGGCAGGAAGGTGCCGGCGCGGACGAGGTCCTCGACGGTCTCCATGGCCAGGTAGGGGTTGACCGCGGCGGCGCCGTAGCCGATGAGCAGGGCGACGTGGTGGACCTCGCGGACGTCTCCGGCCTCGACCAGCAGGCCCACCTGGGTGCGCTGCTTGGTGCGGATGAGGTGGTGGTGGACGGCGGAGGTCAGCAGCAGCGACGGGATCGGCGCGTGCTCGGCGTCGCTGTGGCGGTCGGACAGGACGACCAGGCGGGCGCCGTCGGTGATGGCGGCCTCGGCCTCGGCGCAGATCTCCTCGATCCGCTCGGCCAGGGCCGCTCCCCCGCCGCCGACGCGGTAGAGGCCGGAGAGGGTGACGGCCTTCATCCCCGGCATGTCGCCGTCGGCGTTGATGTGGACGAGCTTGGCGAGTTCGTCGTTGTCGATGACCGGGAAGGGCAGGGTGACGCTGCGGCAGGAGGCCGCGGTGGGCTCCAGCAGGTTGCCCTGGGGGCCGAGGGAGGAGATCAGCGAGGTGACGAGTTCCTCGCGGATGGCGTCCAGCGGCGGGTTGGTGACCTGGGCGAACAGCTGGGTGAAGTAGTCGAAGATCAGCCTCGGGCGCGTCGAGAGCGCGGCGATGGGCGAGTCGGTGCCCATCGAGCCGATCGGCTCGGCGCCGGTGCGGGCCATCGGGGCGAGCAGGACGCGCAGTTCCTCCTCGGTGTAGCCGAAGGTCTGCTGGCGGCGGGTGACCGAGGCGTGGGTGTGGACGATGTGCTCGCGCTCGGGCAGGTCCTCCAGCTCGATGATCCCGGCCTCGAGCCACTCCTGGTAGGGGTGCTCGGCGGCGAGGGAGGCCTTGATCTCGTCGTCCTCGATGATGCGGTGCTCGGCGGTGTCCACCAGGAACATGCGGCCGGGCTGGAGGCGGCCCTTGCGGACGACCTTGTCCTGGTCGATGTCGAGGACGCCGACCTCGGAGGAGAGGACGACCAGGCCGTCGTCGGTGACCCAGTAGCGTCCCGGGCGCAGTCCGTTGCGGTCCAGGACGGCGCCGACCTGGGTGCCGTCGGTGAAGGTGACGCAGGCCGGTCCGTCCCAGGGCTCCATCATCGTGGAGTGGTACTGGTAGAAGGCGCGCCGGGCGGGGTCCATGGAGGGGTGGTTCTCCCACGCCTCGGGGACCATCATCAGCACCGCGTGGGGCAGGGAGCGGCCGCCGAGGTGGAGCAGTTCCAGGACCTCGTCGAAGGAGGCGGAGTCGGAGGCGTCCGGGGTGCAGACGGGGAAGATCCGCTCCAGGTCCCCGGTGTCCTTGCCGCCGAAGAGGTCGGAGACGAGCTGGGACTCGCGGGCGCGCATCCAGTTGCGGTTGCCGCGGACGGTGTTGATCTCGCCGTTGTGGGCGACGAAGCGGTAGGGGTGGGCCAGCGGCCAGCTGGGGAAGGTGTTGGTGGAGAACCGCGAGTGGACCAGGGCGATGGCGCTGGCGAAGCGGCGGTCGGACAGGTCGGGGAAGAAGGGTTCGAGCTGCCCGGTGGTCAGCATGCCCTTGTAGACGATCGTCCGCGCGGACAGCGACGGGAAGTAGGTGCCGGCCTCGCGTTCGGCGCGCTTGCGCAGCACGAAGGCCTTGCGGTCCAGGGCCAGGCCGGTGTTCACGCCGTCTGCGACGAAGAGCTGGCGGAAGGCGGGCATGGTGGCGCGCGCTCCGCTGCCCAGCAGCTGCGGGGCGACGGGGACCTCTCGCCAGCCCAGGACGTTCAGGCCCTCCTCGGCGGCGATCGCCTCGATGCGCGCGACGGCCTCGGCGCTGTCGGCCTCGCCGGTGGGGAGGAAGGCGATGCCCACGGCGTACGAGCCGGCCTCGGGCAGCTCGAAGCCGGCGGTCTCGCGCAGGAAGGCGTCGGGGACCTGGACCAGGATGCCCGCACCGTCGCCGGAGTCGGCCTCGGCGCCGGTGGCGCCGCGGTGCTCCAGGTTCCGCAGGACGGTCAGCGCCTGGTCGACCAGCGTGTGGCTCGCCTCACCGGTGAGGGTGGCCACGAAGCCGACGCCGCAGGCGTCGTGCTCGTCGCGCGGGTCGTACATTCCCTGCTTGGCAGGGTAGGCCGTCAGGGGCGCAGCACGCATCGGCTCTCCCGTCGTCATGGTGGGGCTTGGTGGCGCCTCGCGGAGCTGGTCCGGAAGGCACCGAGGGACGACGTTGGCCCTCTGCGGAACAAATTTTCGTGCAGGTTACATGATGAGGTTTCTTCCGAGGGGCGGACACCTCGGTCCATCATGCGGACCTGCGATGGGGGTCGAATCGGGCATACGGCACACAACCGCTGCGTGGATCCGGACTGCGTCGGCGACACTGCCAGAAGCGCTCGTTGTTCATTCCCAACGGTGACACAGCTGAAACCGGCGGGTAACGGGCGAGCGGACGTTTCAGGAGTTGAACAGCTCACATCGAGCCGGGCCGGGACCGCGCCCTCGCGGCCCCGCTCAGCCCACGGCTACTCCGAACAGGGTACCGAGCCCGTAGGTGACCGCGGCCGCCGCGCCGCCCAGGGTGAGCTGCCGCAGCCCGCTGTACCACCACGGGCGTACGGTGATCTTGGAGACCAGCACGCCGCACAGGAACAGGCCCAGCAGCGCCACCAGCACGGCGGGCCACAGCGCGACCGCTCCCAGCAGATAGGGCAGCACGGGTATCAGCGCGCCCACCGCGAAGGCGCCGAAGGAGGAGACGGCGGCGACCACGGGCGAGGGCAGGTCGCCCGGGTCCACGCCCAGCTCCTCGCGCGCGTGGATCTCCAGCGCCTGCTCGGGGTCCCTGGACAGCTGCTCGGCGACCTTCGCGGCCAGCTCGGGTTCCACGCCCCGGCCCACGTACAGCTCGGCCAGCTCCCGCTGCTCGTCCTCGGGGTTGCGGCGCAGTTCGCGCCGCTCCACGTCCAGCTCGGCCAGGACAAGCTCCCGCTGGGAGGCCACCGAGGTGTACTCGCCGGCCGCCATGGAGAAGGCTCCGGCGGCCAGTCCCGCCAGGCCGCTGATGATGATCACGGTGCGGTCCACGTTGCCGCCCGCGACACCCGTCATCAGGGCGAGGTTGGACACCAGTCCGTCCATCGCCCCGAAGACGGCCGGGCGCAGCCAGCCGCCGGTCACATCGCGGTGGGTGTGGTTGTCGCGGTGCGCGGAGTTCGGGGCTCCGGGCCGCAGGGTGATCTCGCTTCCGTCTCCGGTCATGGACGACATCCGCCTACGCCTCCTGAATTCCCCCATCCGGTGCCCGACGCCTCGACCGTACGTCCACCCCCGGGTGCGGTTCCAGCAAGGCAGGCCGAACTTACCTCGCTGACCTGGGGTTTCGCCGTGGCGTGGAGAAGGCCCCGGCCGCGCCGGAGGGGCGCGGCCGGGGCCGGTGCGGTTCTCGCCGCCGGGTCAGCCCGCGGTGGAGGCGGACGTCCCGCCGGCGGACTCGGCGCGCTCCGGTCCGTCGGGCCGGTCCTCCGCGGCCTTCCCCTCGCCCTCGGCGGAGCCCTTCGCCGTCTCGCCGCCGACGGTGTCCTCGGCGTCGCCGGCGCCACCGGCACCGGCACCGGCACCGTCGGACTTCTCCGACACCGGCTCCACCACGTCCTCACGTCCCGGGCGGAGCCTGGCCGAGAGCACGATGTAGGCCACCGCCGCGAGGAAGACGGCGATCGAGGTCCAGTTGTTCAGACGCAGGCCCCAGATCTCGTGGGCCTCGTCGATGCGCAGGTACTCGATCCAGAAGCGGCCCACCGTGTAGGCCGCGACGTACAGCGCGAAGGCGCGGCCGTGGCCGAGGCGGAAGCGGCGGTCGGCCCAGATCACCAGCAGGGCGACGCCCACGCACCACAGCGACTCGTACAGGAAGGTGGGGTGGAAGGTGCCCGTGTCGACGCCGTTGTCGATCCGCACCGCCCACGGCAGGTCCGTGGGGCGCCCGTACAGCTCCTGGTTGAACCAGTTGCCCCAGCGGCCGACGGCCTGGGCGAGCGCGATGCCGGGGGCGATGGCGTCCGCGTAGGCCGGCAGCGGGATGCCCCGCCTGCGGCAGCCGATCCAGGCGCCCACCGCGCCCAGCGCGATCGCTCCCCAGATGCCGAGTCCGCCCTCCCAGATCTTGAAGGCGTCGGCCCAGTCGCGGCCCTCGCCGAAGTAGAGCTGGTAGTCGGTGACGACGTGGTAGAGGCGGCCGCCGACCAGGCCGAACGGGACCGCCCACACGGCGATGTCGGCGACGGTGCCGGGCTGTCCGCCACGGGCGACCCAGCGCTTCCCGCCGAGCCAGACCGCGACGAAGACGCCGACGATGATGCAGAACGCGTAGCCCCGCAGCGGGATGGGTCCGATGACGATCTCGCCCGACGACGGGCTGGGGATGAAGGCAAGGGTTTCCATGACCCCACGAACGCTACCGTGCCGGGCCCCGAGGGCGCCGCTTCACCCCGGCAACGGGTGCGTAACGCGCGTGGGGACGGGGTGAGGCCCGCGCGAGGGATGCGCGGCGCGTACGCGGCCGCGGTCCGGGTGCGGCCTTCCCGCGCGCTCGCCGCCGTTTCCCCCGCGAGGGTGACCGCTCGGCGCGGAAAAGCGACCGTTCGGCGCACGACGGTCTACCGTTCGGCGCACGCATCCGGCGTTCGCCGCACACCGCGATCAGCTTCTTCACCACGGGTGTGACGCACCTTACGTTCCCCGCATTCCTTTTCCGCTCCCGTACGTCGTGTCGTATCGCGTCGTGTCGATGAAGGAGGCGGCAGTGTCCGCAGACCGTCTACAACAAACCCTGGACCCCGCCGGGGACGCGGAGGACCGCATGGTGGCCATGCACAGCGATCCGCGTTTCGACCAGCTCAGGCGGAGCCTGATGAGGTTCGTGCTCCCGGTGAGCGTCGGCTTCCTCGCCTGGTACCTGCTGTACGTGCTGATGTCCGCCTACGCCCGTGACGTGATGTCCACGGTCCTCTTCGGCGATGTCAACGTGGCCCTGGTGTTCGGGATCCTCCAGTTCGTCAGCACCTTCGGCATCGCGATCATGTACGCGCGCTACGCCGACCGGAAGGTCGACCCGCTCGCGGACGACCTGAGGGCCGAACTGGCCGGTGCGCCCGCGGGCTCCTCCGCCGGCCGGACGGGAGGACGGGCATGACGAACACCGCTTCCGGCGTGCTCCTGGCGGCCGAGGAGGTCAGCTCCAGCAGCCGTACCCTCACCATCCTGGTGTTCATCGTCATGATCGCCGTGACGCTCGGCGTCACGGTGTGGGCGGGCCGCCAGACGAAGTCGGCGGCCGACTTCCACTCCGGCGGACGCGAGTTCACCGGTATGCAGAACGGCTTCGCCATCGGCAGCGACTACATGTCCGCCGCCTCCTTCCTGGGCATCGCGGGCATGATCGCGCTGTTCGGCTACGACGGCTTCCTCTACTCCATCGGCTTCCTCGTCGCCTGGCTGGTGGCCCTGCTGCTGGTCGCCGAGCTGCTGAGGAACTCCGGCCGCTTCACCATGGCCGACGTGCTGTCGTACCGGATGCAGCAGCGGCCGGTGCGCACCGCCGCGGCCGTGTCCACCATCACCGTGTCGATCTTCTACCTGCTGGCCCAGATGGTCGGCGCCGGCGCGGTCGTCGCCCTCCTGCTGGGCATCCGGCCGGGCGAGACGTACCTGGGCATGGACGCCGACACCGCCAAGATCGTGGGCATCGTCGTCGTCGGCATCCTGATGACCCTGTACGTGACCTTCGGCGGCATGAAGGGCACCACCTGGGTGCAGATCATCAAGGCCGGCATGCTGATGGGCGGCACCATCATCCTGGCCACCCTGGTGATGGCCGTCTACGGCTTCGACTTCGGCGAGCTGATGAGCGACGCCGCAGGCGCCAGCGGCGCCGGGCAGTCCTTCCTGGAGCCGGGGCTGCGATTCGGCGTCGAGGTGCCCGGTGACGCCCTGCAGACGATGTGGAACAAGCTCGACCTGATCAGCCTGGGCATGGCTCTGGTGCTGGGCACCGCGGGCCTGCCGCACATCCTGATCCGCTTCTACACCGTTCCGGACTCCAAGGCCGCCCGCAAGTCCGTCAACTGGGGCATCGGCCTGATCGGCTCGTTCTACCTGATGACCCTGATCCTGGGCTTCGGCGCCGCGGCCCTGGTGGGCAAGGACGCCATCACCGCACAGGACGCCGCGGGCAACACCGCCGCGCCGCAGCTCGCCCGGCAGGTCGGGGAGCACTTCGGCGGCGAGTTCTTCGGCTCGGTGATGCTGGCGGTCATCGCGGCCGTCGCCTTCGCGGCGATCCTGTCCACGGTGGCCGGCCTGGTCATCGCCTCCTCCTCGTCCCTGGCGCACGACTTCTACAACAGCGTGGTGCGCAGGGGGCAGGCCTCCGAGCACGAGGAGATCAAGGTCGCGCGCCTGTCGGCCTTCGGCATCGGCGCCGCGTCGATCATCCTGGCGATCTTCGCCCAGAGCCTCAACGTGGCCTTCCTGGTCGGTCTGGCCTTCGCCATCGCCGCCTCGGCCAATCTGCCGACCCTGCTGCTGAGCCTGTTCTGGAAGCGGTTCAACACCCGGGGTGCGGTCGCGGGCATCTACGGCGGTCTGATCAGCGCGGTCGGCCTGGTGGTCTTCTCGCCGGTGTTCTCCGGGACCGAGAAGGCGCTGATCCCGGGCATCGACATCGCCTGGTTCCCGCTGACCAACCCGGGTCTGGTCTCCATCCCGCTCGGTCTGCTGTGCGCGATCGTCGGCACGATGTCCTCGGGCGAGAGCAACCCGCGGCGCTTCGCCCAGCTCCAGGTGCGGGCCCTGACCGGGGCCGGTGCCGAGGGCGCGGCCAGGCACTGACCGCGTCCCGGACAGGGCCCGCCGACCCCCCGGGCGGGCCCCCGGGCCCCCGGTGGCGGGTGCTTCTCTCCGGCGTGACCCCCCCCCCACGTATGGCGCCGGTCCCGCCACCGGGCCCCACGGGGAGTCCTTCGAAGCACGTTCGAAGGACTCCCCATCGCCATTTGTCGCGTTATACGGTCGCACCGTGGCCAGGAGATCGTGGATCGGCGCCCGCCGCGGGCGGGCGGGCCGGGGAGGCCCGGCCGGATCCGGCCTGCCCGGGACCATGGGCGTCCTGCGGGAGGTGCGGCTGATCGGCGCGGACCTCCAGGACGGTCTGCACGGCAGCCGGGCCCTGGCCGCTACCCGCCGCATCCGGCGGCTGGTGGGCGCCGACGCCGTGGTGCTCGCCGATCTCGACGGGCCCGTCGCCCGGCACGGCGCGCTGCCGGAGGGCACCGACCTGGACGCGGTGCTCGCCCAGGTGTACGAGCACGGCACCGTCTTCCGCAAGCCCCCGCTGTGCGCGGCCCCGCTGCTGGTGGCGGACGAGCTGACGGGCTGCCTGGTGGTCAGCGGTTCCGCGGACGGGCGGGCGCTGGACGAGGGGGAGGCCGCCGAGGTGGCCGAGCTGGTGTCGCAGGCACTGGACCACACCGCGCTGCGCAGCGCCCGCGCCCGGATCGCGGCGGCGGACCTGCGCACCCTGCGGGCCCAGATATCCCCGCACTTCGTCCACAACTCCCTGGCCGTCATCGCCGCGCACATCCGCACCGATCCCGGCCGCGCCCGCCGTCTGCTCACCGACTTCGCCGACTACCTGCGCTACAGCTTCTCCACGGCCGGCGACTACGTGACGGTCGCCGACGAGCTCCAGGCCACCCAGACCTACCTGGAGCTGCAGCGCGCCCGGTTCGACGACCGGATGGAGATCACCGTCCGGATGGCGCCGGAGATTCTTCCCGTCGCCATCCCCTTCCTCGTCGTCCAGCCCATAGTGGAAAATGCCGTGCGCCACGGTCTGGAGAAGAAGGCCGGACCCGGACACATCGGCGTCTCGGGGTTCGGCGAGGGCCCGCTGTGCGTCATCGAGATCGAGGACGACGGCGTGGGCATGGAGCCGGAACTCGCACGGGCGATCCTCGCCGGAGTCGGCCCTCCCGCGAAGAACGTCGGTCTGGCCAACGTGGACCGGCGGCTGCGCACCGTGTACGGCCCGGAGTACGGCCTCGTCATCGAGACCGCGCCCGGCAACGGCACCAAGGTCACGATCAGGGTGCCGCGATTCATGCGAGGAGTGGTTACGGAATGAGCAGCGCGCCGCGGGCCCTTCAGGTCCTCGTCGTCGAGGACGAGGCCTCCACCCGCGAGGAGCTCGCCGACCTCCTCTCGGACATCCCCGAGGTCGGCGAGGTGTACGCCGCCGAGAGCGGCGCCCGGGCGGTGCAGCTCATGGGGGCGACCGCCTTCGACGCCGTCTTCCTGGACATCTCCATGCCGGGTCTGGACGGCATGGACGTGGCCCGGGTCATCAGCCGGCTCTCGGCGCCGCCGTCCATCGTCTTCGTCACCGCCTCGGAGTCCCACGCCATCGAGGCGTTCGGCATCGGGGCCGTGGACTACCTGCTCAAGCCCGTCCGGCCGGAGCGGCTGGCCGAGTCGGTGGCCCGGATCGGCACCACGCGGCGGGCCGCGTCGTCCGGCGGCACGGACACCCGGGAGCCGCGCGACGAGCTGGCGGTCGTCCAGATCGACCACGGCCGCCGGACGGTGTTCGTGCGGCGCGACGACGTCCAGTTCGTGGAGGCCCACGGCGACTACATACGGCTGCACACCGAGCAGGGCACGCATCTGATCCGGCTGTCGCTGTCGTACCTGGAGGAGATCTGGGCTCCGGCGGGCTTCGTGCGGGTGCACCGCGGCTATCTGGTGGCCGTCGGCTGGGTCCACGACCTGCGGGTCACCAGCTCGTCGGGGCTGGTGGCGTGCACCCCGGCCGGTGACGTGCCGGTCAGCCGCCGCCATGCGCGGAGCCTGAAGGAGCAGTTGCTGGAGGCGGCGCGCAGCGGCCGGCTGGGCAGGGCGGCCCGGTGAAGAGCCCGGTCAAGGGCCCCCAGCTCGGCGGTCCGCGCCGGGTGAAGGTCACCAGCCCGCAGACGCGTATCGCCCTGGCGCGCGGGCACCGCCGCCATCCGCAGCTGCTGCCGCTGCCCGCGCCGGCCGACGCCGAGGCCGCGCGTGCCGTGTTCGCCGCGCAGCGCCGCACCGCGCTGCGGACCGTGGTCCTGCTGGTGGCGGTGCTGTTCGGTTCCAGCGGGACGATCGCGGCGCTGCCGGTGCTGGACCGGCTCGCCGTGGCGGGCGTGCCGGTGTCGTGGCTGGTGCTGGCGGTGGCCACCTACCCGGTGCTGCTGCTGCTCGCCCTGTGCCATGTGCGCCGGGCCGAGCGGGCGGAGAGCTCCGCGGGCACGGGCACGGGGACGGACACCGGCGCGGGTACGGGCGCGGACGCGCAGGCCGGTGCGGGCTCCGGGGGCGGCCCGTGACCGCCGTGACCGCGATCGGCCTGGTGCTGGCCGCCAGCCTGGTCATCGGCCTGTACGGCGTCCACGCGGCCCGCACCAGCCCGGACTTCCTCGTCGCCTCCCGCCGTATCGCCCCCGGCTGGAACGCCATGGCGATCGCCGGGGAGTACGTGTCGGCCGCCTCGGTGCTCGGTCTGGCCGGGCTGATGCTCAAGGACGGCATCGGGGCGATGTGGTACGCCGTCGGCTTCACCGCCGGGTACGTCGCGGTGGTGGCGCTGGTGGCCGGGCCGATGCGGCGCTCGGGGGCGTTCACCGTGCCCGACTTCGCCGAGTACCGGCTGGGCTCGCCCGCGATCCGCAAGCTGTGCGGGGTGATCGTGCTGGTGATCATGTGGCTCTACCTGGTGCCGCAGTTCAAGGGCGCCGGGGTGGTCCTGAGCCTGGTCAGCGGCACTCCGTACTGGGTGGGCGTGGTACTGGCCGGGCTGGTGGTGAGCGCGTCGATCGCGCTGGGCGGGATGCGGTCGGCCACCTATGTGCAGGCGTTCCACTACCTGGTCAAGCTGGCCTTCATCGCCGTGCCGGCGATCTACCTGATCGTGCACGTCGGCGCAGAGACGCGGGCCGACGCGCTGCGCCCGGTCCGGGAGACGGGGCCGGCCGCCGAGGAGTGGACCCGCCCGCTGATCGACATCCAGGGTGCCGGGCTGCCACTGCTGTCCACCTGGTCGGTGCTGCTGGCCACCACGCTGGGCGCCATCGGACTGCCCCATGTGATCATGCGCTTCCACACCAGCCCCACCGCCCGGGCCGCCCGGCGGGTGGCCGTGCTGGTGATCGGACTGCTGGGCCTGTTCTACCTGTTCCCGGCGGTCTACGGTCTGCTGGGGCGGGTGCTGACCCCGCACCTGGTGCACAGCAACGCCACCGACACCGTCTCCGTCGTCCTGCCGGGGGCGGCCGTGCCGGGGACGCTGGGGAGCGTGCTGACGGCGCTGGTGGCCACCGGCGCGTTCGCCGCCTTCCTGTCCACCTCCTCCGGGCTGCTGCTGGCCCTGGCCGGCGGGCTGTCCCACGACCTGTTCGGCGGCGGGGTGACCAGGCTGCGGCTGGCGGTGGCGGCGGGGGCGCTCGTGGCGGTGCTGCTGTCACTGCCCGCCGCGCACCTGGACATCAACGTGGTGGTCGGCTGGGCGTTCGCGGTGGCGGCGTCCACGTTCTGCCCGCTGCTGGTGCTGGGCATCTGGTGGACGAGGCTGACGGTCGCGGGCGCGGCGGCCGGGCTGGCCACCGGGGTGGTCACGGCGACGGGGGCCGCGGTGCTGTCCGCCGTCACGCAGCCGTCGTCGGCCTGGCTGACCGTACTGCTGGCCCAGCCCGCCGCCTGGACCGTTCCGCTGGCGTTCCTCATGATGATCGCGGTCTCGCTGCGCGGCGTTCCGGCCGACTGGTCCGAGCGTGCCGTGCTGCGGCTGCACGCTCCCTGACGGGTGCGCGCCCAGGAGCACAGGCGGGCCCGGGGGCGTACGACCGTTCGCCGTACGCCCCCGGGCCCGTGTCCGTGTCCTTCGGCCCCGCTCAGCCGCGGTGCCGTACGCCCTCGGCCAGTTCGCCGGCGAGTTCGCGGACGGCGGCCAGGCCGGCCTCCGGGTCTCCCTCGTGGTCCAGCAGCCGCTTGACGAAGGCCGAGCCGACGATGACGCCGTCCGCGAAGGCGGCCACCTCAGCGGCCTGCCGCGCGTTCGAGACGCCCAGCCCGACGCAGACCGGCAGGTCGGTGGTGGCGCGGGTGCGGCGCACCAGTTCCTCCGCCTCCTGCCCCACCGACTCGCGGGTGCCGGTGACGCCCATCAGGGAGGCCGCGTAGACGAAGCCGCTGCCGGCCTCGGTGATCCTGGCCAGCCGTTCGTCGCGGCTGCTGGGGGCCACCACGAAGACGGTCGCCAGGCCGTGCTGCTCGGCGGCCTTGCGCCACGCCTCGGACTCCTCGACCGGCAGGTCGGGCAGGATGCAGCCGGCGCCGCCCGCCTCGGCCAGCTCGGCGGCGAAGCGCTCGGCGCCGTAGCGGTCGACGGGGTTCCAGTACGTCATGCACAGCACCGGCGCGCCGGTGGCGGCGTGCGTCTCGCGCACGGTGCGCAGCACGTCGGCGATGCGCACCCCGCCGCGCAGGGCGATGTCGTCGGCGGTCTGGATGACCGGCCCGTCCAGCACCGGGTCGCTGTGCGGCAGCCCGACCTCGACGATGTCGCAGCCGCCCTCCAGCAGGGCGGTGCAGGCGGCGATGCCGCCGTCCACGGTGGGGAAGCCCGCGGGCAGGTAGCCCACCAGCGCGGCCCGTCCCTCGTCCCTGGCCCCGGCCAGGACGCGTCCCAGCAGCTCCGCACGGCCCGCCATCACTCGGCCCCCTTCGCGGTGTCCGCACCGTCGTACAGCCCGAAGTAGCGGGCGGCGGTGTCCATGTCCTTGTCGCCGCGGCCGGAGAGGTTCACCAGCAGCAGCGCCTCCGGGCCGAGCTCGCGGCCGACCTCCAGCGCGCCGGCCAGCGCGTGCGCGCTCTCGATGGCCGGGATGATGCCCTCGGTCTCCGACAGCAGGCGCAGCGCCCGCATCGCCTCGTCGTCGGTGACCGGGCGGTACTCGCCGCGCCCGATGTCCTTGAGGTAGGAGTGCTCGGGGCCGATGCCGGGGTAGTCCAGGCCGGCGGAGATGGAGTACGGCTCGGTGATCTGGCCCTCGTCGTCCTGCAGCACGTAGGAGCGCGAACCGTGCAGGATGCCCGGCTCGCCGGCCGTCAGGGTGGCCGCGTGCTCGCCGGAGGCCACGCCGTGCCCGGCGGCCTCCAGGCCGATCAGGCGCACGGAGGTGTCGGGGATGAAGGCGTGGAACAGGCCGATGGCGTTGGAGCCGCCGCCGACGCAGGCCAGCGCGGCGTCCGGCAGCCGCCCGGTGCGCTGAAGGATCTGCCGCCTGGCCTCGACTCCGATGACGCGGTGGAAGTCGCGCACCAGCGCCGGGAAGGGGTGGGGGCCGGCGACGGTGCCGAAGAGGTAGTGGGTGCGGTCGACGTTGGCGACCCAGTCGCGGAACGCCTCGTTGATGGCGTCCTTCAGGGTGCGGCTGCCGGAGGTGACGGGGACGACCTCGGCGCCCAGCATCCGCATCCGGGCGACGTTGAGCGCCTGGCGCTGGGTGTCGATCTCGCCCATGTAGACGGTGCACTCCAGGCCGAACAGGGCGCAGGCGGTCGCGGTGGCGACGCCGTGCTGGCCCGCGCC
Source organism: Streptomyces nanhaiensis (assembly GCF_046614825.1). Lineage (NCBI taxonomy): Bacteria > Bacillati > Actinomycetota > Actinomycetes > Kitasatosporales > Streptomycetaceae > Streptomyces > Streptomyces nanhaiensis. The sequence goes on along the minus strand of NZ_JBKJFM010000033.1, from coordinate 2,319 downwards.
GGTCTCGGCGATGACGCGGGTCTTGCCCATGCGCCGGGTCAGCAACGCCTGCCCCAGCACGTTGTTGATCTTGTGTGAGCCGGTGTGGTTGAGGTCCTCGCGCTTGAGGAAGACCCGGGCGCCGCCGGCGTGCTCGGCGAACCGCCGCACCTCGGTCAGCGCGCTGGGCCGGCCGGTGTAGTTGACGAGCAGGTCCTCCAGCTCGGCGGCGAAGGCGGGATCGGCCTTGGCCTTCTCGTACTCGGCGGCCACCTCGTCCACGGCGGCGACGAGCGCCTCCGGGATGAACTTGCCGCCGAAGGCGCCGAAGTAGCCCTCGGCGGTCGGCACCCGGCCCTCGGGGTCGGGAACGAAGAAGTCGGTAGACATCCGACGTGCTCCTTGTCGGGGCGCGTGCCCCAGGAAGGGTGGTCAGAGGGAACGGCGGGCCGCACCGGCCCGGAGGGCGGGTGCGGCGGCCGGGGCGGGGCGGGGGCGCGGCCTGCGGCCGGCGGCGGCCCGGCGGGGCGCGGCCGGGCCCGGCCGCTCAGCTCCCGGCCCGGTCAGGCCATCGCCTGCCGTTGATCTGACCCGGCTCGCAGCCGATGTGGTAGCGCACCCGCCGCCCCAGCACCCGGCGCGCGGGCGCGCGGCAGCCACGGGGGCGGCAGCCGGGGGCGAGGCGGGCGGACAGGGCCATCGCGGTCGTCCCCGCCTCAGTTCCCGTGCCGCAGGGCGGGGTGGGCCCCGGCGGCGACCAGGTCGGCGACGGCCGTCCTCGGGTCCTTGCCGGTGACCAGGGACTCGCCGACGAGCACCGCGTCGGCGCCCTCGTTGGCGTAGGCGATCAGGTCGTGCGGGCCGCGCACGCCCGACTCGGCGATCTTCACGACGCCCTCGGGGATCTCGGGGGCGACCCGGGCGAAGGTGCCGCGGTCGACCTCCAGGGTCTTGAGGTTGCGCGCGTTCACGCCGATGACCTTGGCCCCGGCGTCCACCGCGCGCTCGACCTCCTCCTCGTCGTGCACCTCGACCAGCGGGGTCAGCCCGATGGACTCGGCCCGCTCCACCAGGGACACCAGCGCGTCCTGGTCGAGTGCGGCGACGATCAGCAGGGCGAGGTCGGCGCCGTGGGCCCGGGCCTCCCACAGCTGGTAGGAGGTGACGATGAAGTCCTTGCGCAGTACGGGGACGTCCACCCGCCCGCGCACCGCCTCCAGATCGGCCAGCGATCCCCCGAAGCGCCGCTGCTCGGTCAGCACCGAGATGACGGCGGCGCCGCCGGCCTCGTAGTCGGCGGCGAGGCCGGCCGGGTCGGCGATGGCCGCCAGCGCTCCCTTGGAGGGGCTGGACCGCTTGACCTCGCAGATGACCTTGACGCCCTCGCCCTTGAGGGCGGCCACGCCGTCGCGCGGGCGCGGCGCGCCGGCCGCGCGCTCCTTGAGCTCGTCGAGGCCCACACGCGCCTGCCGCTCGGCGAGGTCGGCACGGACCCCGTCGATGATCTCGTCGAGCACACTCACGCGAGCGGCCCCCTTCCTGGCTGGCTCGGGCCCCTGCGGCGGGCGCGGGGCTTGTCCGGACACGCGGTCACGCACTGCGATGGTATCCGGCCCGGGAGGCGGAACCCGCATCCGGGCGGCCCGGTCCCACATACCGGGCGGTATCGCCGTGCCGTGCTCCGGAGGGCTCCGGACACGGAAGAGCGCGGTGCCGCCTGGCCGGCACCGCGCCGGGGTGAGCCGCCCGGGGCGGCCCCGTCAGGCCTCCACCCGCTCCTTGGACTGGTCCAGACGGCGGCCCTGCGACTCCTCCGGCTGGCCCATGCCCATCGAGCGCATGACCAGACCGACGACGCCGCCGAGGAGGGTGATGGCCACACCGACCCAGAACCACACCGGCTCGGCCAGCACGGTGAAGACCGAGGCGATGCAGAAGCCGATGAACGCGATGGTGACGCCGGTCCAGGCGGCAGGGGTGTGTCCGTGGTTGTTGCCCGCCATTGAGTGCTCCTCGTAGGTCCGATCTGGGCTCGCTCACCAGCCATTGTGTCAGGACCGGTTTCCGCCGCTCCCGGTGGTGGGGTCCTCTCCGCGGTCCAGGGCCTTCCACAGCTCCTCGGGGCGGTCCGGGTCGGGGGCCGTGCGGCGGCCCGGGGCCGCCGCGGCGCCGCCCGCGCGCTCGTGGCGGCCCGACATCGCGGGCCAGCCGCTCCCGTGGCGCAGGGCCAGCAGCCCGGCGGCCAGCAGCGCCGCGCCGCCCAGGGCCGCGACGTAGGGCCACGGGCCGAAGGCGACGGCCTCGACCGCGCCCCGGGCCAGTCCGCTGGCCTCGGCCGCC
>NZ_JBKJFM010000339.1:0-1332 GCF_046614825.1 Streptomyces nanhaiensis | reverse complement strand
AGAAGATGTTGCACGAGGCCCAGCGCACCCGCGCCCCCAGCGCCACCAGCGTCTCGATCAGCACCGCCGTCTGCACCGTCATGTGCAGCGACCCGGTGATCCGCGCCCCGGCCAGCGGCCGCGCGGCAGCGTACTCCTCCCGGATCGCCATCAGCCCCGGCATCTCGTGCTCGGCCAGCGTGATCTCCTTGCGGCCGAACGCCGCCAGGGACAGATCCGCCACCTTGAAGTCCGTGAATTCAGCGGTGGGTTGCGAGGACATGCTGGGCACTCCTTGTGGTCTGTGTGCTCTGGATGCTGTGGTGGATGTTGCGGTGGATGTCGAGGGTCGCGGTGGACTTGTTCAGGGTGATGTAGTGCAGGCCGGGGGCGCCTTCGGCCAGCAGGCGCTCGGCCATGGCGGTGGCGTGGTCGACGCCGATGCGGTGGCCGGCGGCCGGGTTGCCTCGGGCGGCCTCCAGACGGCGGGCCAGGTCCTCGGGGAAGGCCGCGCCCGACAGTTCGGCGAAGCGGGCGATCTGCCGGACGTCGGTGGCGGGCATGATCTCGGGGATGATCGGAGTGTCGCAGCCGGCGGCCGCCACCTTGTCGCGCAGCCGCAGATAGTCCTCGACGTGGAAGAACATCTGGGTGATGGCGTAGTCGGCGCCGGCCTTGCACTTGGCGACGAAGTGGCGGATGTCGCTGTCCCAGTCGGGCGAGCGGGGGTGCTTCTCGGGGAACGCGGCCACCCCGACGCTGAAGTCGCCCATCTCCTTGACCAGGGAGACCAGTTGGTGGGCATGGGTGAAGCCCTGCGGGTGCGGGGTCCAGGGTGCGCCCGGATCGCCGGGCGGGTCGCCGCGCAGGGCGAGCACATCGCGCACTCCTGCGTCGGCGTACCGGCCGATGATGTGGCGCAACTCGGCCACGGAGTGGCCGACGGCGGTGAGGTGGGCCACCGGCCGCAGCGTGGTCTCGGCCGCGATCCGCTCGGTGACGGCGACGGTGCGGTCCCGGGAGGATCCGCCGGCGCCGTAGGTGACCGAGACGAACGTCGGACGCAGCGCCTCGATGCGGCGGACGGCCTCCCACAGGGTGCGGGCCCCCGCCTCGGTCCTGGGCGGGAAGAACTCGAACGAGTACGAGCGCTCCCCTGCGGCCAGGACCTCGCGCAGTGTTCTCGTGGTTCTCATGACCGGCCGCCTCCGGCATTGAAGTAGGTCGCCTCGGGGTGGTGGAGGACGATGGCGTCGGTGGACTGCTCGGGATGGAGCTGGAACTCCTCGGACAGCGTCACCCCGATCCGCTCCGGCCGCAGCAACTCGGCGATCTTGGCGCGGTCGGCCAGGT
>NZ_JBKJFM010000338.1:0-1338 GCF_046614825.1 Streptomyces nanhaiensis | reverse complement strand
GGCGGGCGCGGCCGGGCCTTCACCGGGGTGGCGGCCGCGGCCGTGACCACCGTGCTGGCCGTCGTGGTGGCCGGGCAGGTCGCCGACGGCCCGAGCGGCATGGACCGGCAGCTGCGGGCCGGCGGGGACGCCCCGCGGGCGGGCGCCTCGGACGCCTCCCGCTCCGATGTGCGCCCCGATCCCCCGGACGGAGCGGACGAGGGGAAGGCGCGGTCCGGGACGCAGGCGTCCTACGGCGAGCGGATGGGGCGGCTGTTCGACCTGGCCCCGGACTTCGAGGGCTCGGGCCGGCTCACCGCCGTCGCCGGACGGGACGAGGCGCCCGGCAAGGGGGAGGTCGTCCGCTACCGCGTCGACGTCGAGGACGGGCTGCCGCTGGACGGGGAGCTGTTCGCCGAGGCCGTCCACCGCACCCTCAACGACGAGCGGAGCTGGAGCCACGGAGGCGCCCGCACCTTCGAGCGGGTCTCCGGCAAGCCGGGGGAGTCCGGAGGCGCCGCCCCGGCCTTCGTGATCACGCTCGCCTCGCCCCCCACCACCGCGAAGTGGTGCGCCAGATCGGGCCTGGACACCACGGTCGACAACGTCTCGTGCGACTCGGCCTCGACCGAGCGCGTCATGATCAACGCCTACCGGTGGGCACGCGGTGCGGACACCTTCGGCCCGGAGCGCATCCAGGAGTACCGGGAGATGCTCATCAACCACGAGGTGGGCCACCGGCTCGGCAAGGGCCATGTGAACTGCCCGAGGGAAGGCGCCCTGGCGCCGGTGATGATGCAGCAGACGAAGTACCTGACGGTGGGCGGGGCCACCTGCCGGCCCAACGCCTGGCCGTTCCCGGACGCCTGACGGCCACTCCGGCCCGCTGTAGGCGACCGAACGTTCAATCGCACCGAAAGTCACGGTAGTTCACCCCTTCCGGTGGTGTGGCGGACAACCATCCGCCGCGCCGCCCCGTCCCGCGCATAACGTCTTCCCGCGACGCCACGGCGACGGCCGGTGGCCCGGAGGAGGAACGGGGGTGGACAGGTGCGCATCGCACTGCTCACGGAGGGTGGCTATCCCTATCCGCGCGGTGACTCGTCCGTGTGGTGCGACCGGCTGGTGCGCGGTCTGGGCGGCCACGACTTCGAGGTCCACGCGCTCGGCCGCGACGAGCGGCACAGGGACGGCTCCTGGCCCGCGCTGCCGGGCAACGTCCGGAGGGTGCGCACCGCCCCGCTGTGGGGCCCCGCCTCCGGGGGCGACGGGCGCCGCGGCGGATACGGGCGGCGCCCGAGGCGCCGGTTCGCCGAGCACTTCGCGGACCTGGCCCGCGCGGTCTGCGCCGGTGCGGGC
>NZ_JBKJFM010000337.1:0-1373 GCF_046614825.1 Streptomyces nanhaiensis | reverse complement strand
CCCGGCTCCCCGCCCGAGGCCCTGCGCCGGGCCGCCCTGCTCACCGGATGGGCGCTGCGCGAGGACGCGGCCGCCTCGGGCGGCGTACCGGAGCCGGACCTGCGGCGCGAGCGCTGGATGCGGGCCCGGCTGGCCGAGGCCACCGCGCACGGGGAGCGGGCCGCCGTGGTGGTCGGCGCGTTCCACGCCCCGGCACTCGTAGGCCGGGAGGCCGAGGGGAGCACCGGGGAAGGGAGCGCGGAGAAGGAAGGCGCCGGGGAGGGGGCCGGAACGGGCGCCGTTGCGCAGCGGCCCGCCTGGACCACTTCCCTGATCCCCTACACCTACGCCCTCCTCGACGAGCGGTCCGGTTATCCGGCGGGCATCCGGGATCCGGAGTGGCAGGACATGGTCCTGCGCGCGGCGGGCGATCCGGCCGCGCTGGAGGAGGCCCTGACACGGGCGGCCGTACGCGTCTGCGCCGAACTGCGGAGCCTGGGGCACCCCTCGGGTCCCGCCGACGCACGCGAGATCAGCCGGCTGGCCTCGGACCTCGCCCGGCTGCGCGGCCTGCCCGCGGCGGGCCGCGGTGAACTGGTCGAGGCCGTGCAGACGGTGCTCGCGCAGGGCGAGCCGTACGGGCGGGGGCGGGCCGTGGCACGGGCGATGGAGCGGGTGCTCGTCGGCACGCGCGGCGGGCGTCCCGCCCCGCGGGCGCCGCGCAGCGGCCTGGCCCCCGCTGTCGAGGCCGAGGCCGCCCGGCTGGGCCTGCCCGGCCCCTCCTCCGGCGGCCCCGGCCCCTCGCGGGACATGCGGCTGGACCCGCTGCGCTCCGACCTCGACCGCCACCGTGAACTGCTGCTGCGCCGGCTGGCGGTGTGCGGGGTGCCCTACGGCGAGGCCGGGGAGGTCGTCGGCGCGGGCGGCGCCGAGGCCCTCACCTCCCGCTGGGAGGTGCGCTGGACGCCGGCCACGGACGCCGTGCTGACCGCGGCCGGCGTACGCGGGGTCACCCCCGCGCAGGCCGCCGAAGGCGTGCTGCGCGAACGGCGGCGCCTGGAGCACGACGAGGGCGGGCCGACGGCCGCGCAGGCCCTCGAAGGACTCCGGCAGGCGGCGGAGTGCGGCCTGTCCGGGCTCGCGGACGAACGGCTCGGCGAGGTCGCCGACGTCCTGCCCCGGGCCGGTACCCTGCCGGAGCTGCTGGCCGGCCTGGCCCTGCTGGACCGGCTGCGGGCCGGCCATGTCCCGGGACTCGGCGCCGACGCGGGCCGTCCGGCGCGGCCGGCCGCCGCCGCGTAACCGCTCACGGCGGCGGCGGTCCGGCAGGTGGCCGGCCTCACCGGATCCGAGGACCCGGCCCACGCCCGCGCCCTGCCCGAACCCCCCTCCCT
>NZ_JBKJFM010000336.1:0-1373 GCF_046614825.1 Streptomyces nanhaiensis | reverse complement strand
GCCGCCGGTACGGCCGCCGCCGCCCTGGCGCTGACCGCGGCCCCCGTCGTCACCGTCGTCGCCGCGTCCGCCGCGGAGGACGGCGGCAGCGGCGGCAGCGGCGGTGGCAATGGCGGCAGCGGTGACGGGCAGGACGCCGGCCAGGAACTCACCCTCACCCCCGCCCGCGCGGGTGGGGACGGAGGCGGGGCCGTCGGCGTACGCGCCGTGTGCGAGGCGGGCGGCGCGGGCGGCGTCGTCTCCTCACCCGCCTTCGAGCGGACCGTCGCGCTCGAACGCGCCGAGGACCGTCCCGCCCGGGAGAGACACGCCACCGCCCCGCTGCGGGAGGGGCTGGCCGTCGGCGGGAGCTATCCCGTGGTCGCGGTCTGCGGCACCGGGGAGCTGCTGTCCGCCTCCTTCGTGCACACCGGCGTCGCCGCGGAATCCGGTACCGGCTCGTCCCCGGCGGCGGCCTTCGGCGGAGCGGCCGCCCTGGCGGGGCTGGCGGCCGGCGCGGTGCTCCTGCGCCACCGCGCCGGGGCCCTGTCCGCGGTACGCCGGCTGCGCCGGATCGGCGGCCGGCGGATCGGCGCCGGGCGAATCGCCGGCCGACGGATCGGCGCCGGGCGGGTCAGCGGCCGGCCTTGATCCGGTCGTCCTGGAGGGCGGTCAGCCGCAGGACCACCAGGATCGCCAGCACCGTGGAGGGCACGGTCAGGAAGTCGGTGAGGACCGCGAGGGCCGCGCCGCCCTGCGCCTCCCCGGCGGTCTCGGCCTCGTACCACGGCTCGTAGTTGAGGAGCCCGGCGACCATGCCGGACAGCCACATCGTCCACCAGCCGTTGAGCAGGCCGCGGTTGCTGCTGCGGCGGGGGCCGTACCAGGTGGTCCGGGTCGAGGTGGGGTCGCTGTGGTCGCAGATGTCGTTGATGATCTGCTTGGGCATGAAGAACCAGACCACCGGCACCAGCCAGGAGCCGATCGCCCATCCCCGGTGGTAGCGGATCTGCCCGGGGGCGAACACCTCGGCGTTCGCCCGGACCCGCCAGAACCACAGCAGCCACAGCACGATCACCGGCAACTGGAACAGGGCGGAGAGGGTCGCCATCACATCGGTGGTGTTCCGCAGGGAGTCGTGGTCGACGGCCGCGTACGCCAGGGAGGCCCCCTCGTGGAGGCCGTCCAGCTCCCCGTAGACCCGGAAGTCGAGCACGAGCTGCACCAGGGTGCACAGCAGCAGCGCGCTCAGCCCGGCGCTCAGCGCGAGGGACAGCGTGCGCGCCGACCGCGCGGCGCCGGGGCGCCCGGCGCCGCCGGGCGCGGGGTAGGGGGCGGTGACCGGGGGCGGCGGTGTGGAGTGCCACGGCTGGGACGCCTGCGGCGCGTACGGC
>NZ_JBKJFM010000335.1:0-1398 GCF_046614825.1 Streptomyces nanhaiensis | reverse complement strand
GGCGCGGGCCAGCGACTGGGCGCGCACCGTCCAGGCGGCGCGTGCCGTCGCGTCCGCGCCGAACGCCCAGAAAAGCTGCGCCGCGGCCCGCGCTCCAGGGGTGAAGCGCAGCAGCCCTGCCCCGGCCCGCAGCCGCAGCGCCGCGGCGAGGATCGCGGCGGCGTCGTGGTCGTGGACGCCCCGGTCGTACCCCTCGTCGTACGCGGTCCCGGCCGCCCGGCGCACCAGGGGCAGCAGGCTTCCGGCGTCCGCTCCCCCCGCTCCGGCAGCGTCGGGCGGCAGGTCCGCCAGCACGCCGGCCGCCAGGTGCTCGGCGCGGTAGACGTGCGGCGACTCCGAGACCAGCGGCTGGTCCCAGAACTCGCGGGTGGCCGCGAAGTCCGGGTCGCGCACGGCGGCGCGGTAGCCGGTGCCGGAGACCGCGAAGGCCAGCCCGTCCCCGTGCGGGACCAGCGTCACCTCCAGCGGCCGGGTGCTCACCGCGAAGCGGTGGCGGCCCAGCCGTACGGTGCCGGCGCCCCCGCTCCCGTCCGCGTCGGCGCCCAGCTCGACGCGGTCGCGCAGGGACCGGTCCGCCTCCTGCCGGGCAGCCGCCAGGGAGGCGGTCAGCTCCTCGGCACGCGCGGTGTCGCCGAGCGAGCGCAACTCCTCGGCGGTGGCGCGGATCCGGGCGACCAGCGGGTCGGCGGCGAAGTGGGCGGCCACGTCCTCGGCCGAGGCCAGGGAGGCGCAGCGGCGCGCGACGGTCTCCAGCACGCGGGCGGCGGACACCGCCAGGCGCTCGGCGCGCCGTGCGCGCTCGTCGAGCCGGGCCTGGCGGCGGGCGGCGAAGGTCTCGCGGATCTCCTCGCGCCGCTCGGCCAGGCGGGCGAGGAAGTCCTCGTGGGCGCCGAAGCGGGATTCCAGGTCCTCCAGCCGCACCAGCAGCCGTCCGAGCTGCTCGTCGCACTCCTCCGGTGTGGTGGCGGCGGCCAGCGCGCCGGTGACCGCCTGGCCCAGCAGGGCCGTCTCGGCGGCGAACTCCGCCCGCCCCTCGGCCTCCAGCAGTTCCCGGCGCCGGCCCTCCAGCACGGCGCGGGCGCGGTTGACGGCGGCCGTGGCCTCGCCGATCCGCTCCAGCACGGCCGTGCGCACGGTGGCGTCGCCCACCTCCAGGGAGCCGATCACCTCGGTGACGGCGCCGAGTGCGTCGGCGTGCCCGGCGATCCGCTCTCCCAGCGCGTCGGCCTCGGCGGCCGTGGACGCGGTCGCCGGGCTGGACCCGGACGTCGTGCGGATGGACATCCGCATGCCCGTGGTCCACGGACTGGCGCCCCCCCCCGAGATCTCCGCGTCCGCCCCGGCCGCCAGGGTGCTGAACCTGACCACCCACGACCTGCACGTGTACGTCTACCACGC
>NZ_JBKJFM010000334.1:0-1428 GCF_046614825.1 Streptomyces nanhaiensis | reverse complement strand
TCGTGGTCTCAGAACCCACACAGTGGACGCGAACATCTACGGTCAAGCCCTCGGCCTATTAGTACCAGTCAACTCCACCGGTCACCCGGCTTCCATCTCTGGCCTATCAACCCGGTCGTCTCCCGGGAGCCTTACCCCCTCCAGGGGGTGGGAGCCCTCATCTCGAAGCAGGCTTCCCGCTTAGATGCTTTCAGCGGTTATCCCTCCCGAACGTAGCCAACCAGCCATGCCCTTGGCAGAACAACTGGCACACCAGAGGTTCGTCCGTCCCGGTCCTCTCGTACTAGGGACAGCCCTTCTCAAGACTCCTACGCGCACAGCGGATAGGGACCGAACTGTCTCACGACGTTCTAAACCCAGCTCGCGTACCGCTTTAATGGGCGAACAGCCCAACCCTTGGGACCGACTCCAGCCCCAGGATGCGACGAGCCGACATCGAGGTGCCAAACCATCCCGTCGATATGGACTCTTGGGGAAGATCAGCCTGTTATCCCCGGGGTACCTTTTATCCGTTGAGCGACGGCGCTTCCACCAGCCACCGCCGGATCACTAGTCCCGACTTTCGTCCCTGCTCGACCCGTCAGTCTCACAGTCAAGCTCCCTTGTGCACTTACACTCACCACCTGATGACCAACCAGGCTGAGGGAACCTTTGGGCGCCTCCGTTACCCTTTGGGAGGCAACCGCCCCAGTTAAACTACCCACCAGACACTGTCCCCGATCCGGATCACGGACCCGGGTTAGACATCCAGCACGACCAGAGTGGTATTTCAACAACGCCTCCACACACACTGGCGTGCATGCTTCACCGGCTCCCACCTATCCTACACAAGCCGAACCGAACACCAATATCAAGCTGTAGTAAAGGTCCCGGGGTCTTTCCGTCCTGCTGCGCGAAACGAGCATCTTTACTCGTAGTGCAATTTCACCGGGCCTATGGTTGAGACAGTCGAGAAGTCGTTACGCCATTCGTGCAGGTCGGAACTTACCCGACAAGGAATTTCGCTACCTTAGGATGGTTATAGTTACCACCGCCGTTTACTGGCGCTTAAGTTCTCAGCTTCGCCGCCCCGAAGAGCGACTAACCGGTCCCCTTAACGTTCCAGCACCGGGCAGGCGTCAGTCCGTATACCTCGCCTTACGGCTTCGCACGGACCTGTGTTTTTAGTAAACAGTCGCTTCTCGCTGGTCTCTGCGGCCACCCCCAGCTCAGACAGCATGTGCCATCACCGGGTGTGGCCCCCCTTCTCCCGAAGTTACGGGGGCATTTTGCCGAGTTCCTTAACCATAGTTCACCCGAACGCCTCGGTATTCTCTACCAGACCACCTGAGTCGGTTTAGGGTACGGGCCGCCGTGCAACTCGCTAGAGGCTTTTCTCGACAGCATAGGATCATCCACTTCACCACATCGGCTCGGCATCAGGTCTCA
>NZ_JBKJFM010000332.1:0-1584 GCF_046614825.1 Streptomyces nanhaiensis | reverse complement strand
GCGCACAGGGCGCGAAGGGGGCGGGCGTACGGTGAGCACCGCGACCGGCGCGCCGACCGCGCCCCCGCCGCCCTCCGGCCCCTCCGCGTCCCCGGCGGCCCCCGCTCCCGGCTCCGGTTCCGCGCCGGGCGGGCGGTTCGTCGCCCGGGCGGCCGCGGTGACCGCCGTCCTGACCGCCGCCGGCTCCTTCTTCGGCCTTGTGCGGGACCAGACCATCGCCCACCTCTTCGGCGCGGGCAGCGACACGGACGCCTTCCTGGTGTCCTGGACCATCCCCGAGTTCGCCTCGACGATCCTCATCGAGGACGCCATGGCGCTGGTGCTGGTCCCGGCGTTCAGCCTGGCGCTGTCGCGCCGGGCCGTGTCCCGCGAGGCCGGGAAGCCGGGCCCCGGCACCCTCGCGGAGAACCCGGCGGGCGACGCCGCCGACCCGGTGCGCGCACTGCTGGCGGCCACGCTTCCCCGGCTGCTCCTGGCACTGGCGTGCGCCGCGGCGGCCGCGGCGCTGCTGGCGCCGCAGCTGGTGGGCGCCCTGGCGCCCGGCCTGGCCGACCCCGGCCTGGCGGTGGACTGCACCCGGCTGACGGCCGTCACCGTGCTGGGCTTCGGAACAGCCGGGTACTTCAGCGCGGCCCTGCGCGCCCACCGCAGCTTCGTGCCCCCGGCGGCGATCTACTGCGCGTACAACATCGCCATCGTCGCGGTGGTGCTGGGCCTGCACGCCCGGTGGGGGGTGCGCGCCGCCGCCTTCGGGGTGGCCGCGGGCAGCCTGGCGATGGTCCTGGTCCAGCTCCCGGCGTTCTGGCGGCGCCTGCCCGTCCGCACCGTACGCGTGCGCCGCACCGTGCGCGTGCGCCGCGCGGTCCGTGCGCGCCGTGCCGCCCGCGCCCCGCGCGCCGCGGCACTGGTGGGCTGGGGCCTGGTGGCCCCGGTGGCCGTCTTCGCCCTCTTCCGCCAGTCGCAGGTGCTCGTCGAGCGCTTCCTGGCCTCCGGACTGCCGCCCGGCGCGATCTCGCACCTGAACTACGCGCAGAAGATCGCCCAACTCCCCATGACGTTCTCCCTGCTGCTGTGCACGGTCACCTTCCCCCTGGTCGCCCGGGCCATCGCCGACGGCCGGACCGAGCGGGCCCGGCTGCGTGTGGAGCGCGATCTGGTGCTGGCCGCGGCGGTGGTGCTGCTGGGAGCCGCGTACGTGATCGCCTACGCCCCCCAGATCGTCCAGCTCCTCTTCGAGCGGGGCGCCTTCGGCACCGGGGACACCGCCGCCACCGCCTCGGTCATGCGCGTCTACGCCACCGGGCTGCTCGGCCACTGCCTGGCCGGTGCCCTGGTGCGGCCGTTCTTCGCCGCCGCCCGGCCCGTCTGGTACCCGGCCGGCGCGATGGCCGTCGGCCTGCTGCTCACCGTCGCGGCCGGCGCCCTGGCCGCCCCCCGCTGGGGCGTCCACGGCATCGCCGCGGCCAACGCCGCCGGGATCACCACCACCGCGCTGCTGCTCCTGTGCGGTCTGCGCACCCGAGTCCTGCCCGTCCGGGTGCGCGCGGTGGCGGCCGGCCTGGGCCGGCTCGGCCTGGCAGCGGC
>NZ_JBKJFM010000331.1:0-1589 GCF_046614825.1 Streptomyces nanhaiensis | reverse complement strand
GCGGACGAGGCGCTCGCCTGCGCCCTGGGCGCGGCCGGCGCGGCGCGGCTGCGCGAGCGCGGCGAGCGGCTGCTGGAGGACTGCCTGGACCGCGTGCTGCGGGGGGAGCGCGGCTACCGGCTGGCGCCCCTGCGGGACCTCGACGCCACCCCCGACCAGCAGGTGGCCCTGATCGCCGCACTGTCCGTACTGCAGAGGAAGAGGTGATCGCGGTGGGCGTGGACGTCCGCACCGACGGCGGCCGGATCTGGGACGACGGGCTGATCGCCCGCAGGGCCCGTGAGGGCGGCGGCGTACGGGAGGAGGCGGAGGGCACGCCGTTCCCCACCGGGCCGTTCGACACCGGGCCGTTCCCCACCGGGCCGTTCGACCGTGCCCGCGGCGACGGGCTGTTCGACGGCGCCTCCGGCGGCCGTACGGGCGGCCGGGAGGAGTGGTGGGACGGCGGCCGCACCGGCGGCCCACGGGCGTACGCCGCACCACCGGGCGCCGCGCCCGAGGAGGAGGCGCTGCGCGAACGGCTGCGCGCGCTGCGGGAGCTGGTCGGCCTCTCCCGCACCCGCCTGGACGGCGAGGTGCTCGCCGAGGCCGGCCGGATCCTGGACGAGGTCGCGGCACGCGGCAGGCTGTCGCGGGCGTACACCACCGTGGCCGTCGCCGGAGCCACCGGCAGCGGCAAGTCGATGCTGTTCAACACGCTCGCCGGGGTCCAGCTCTCCGAGACCGGACTGCGCCGTCCCACCACCTCGGTGCCCGTCGCCTGCGTCTGGGAGACCGAGTGGGACAGCGGCGCCGACGGCCTGCTGGAGCGGATGGGCGTGCCGCCCCGGGCCCGGCGCCGGGTGCAGCCGCGCGACCCGGCGCTGCGCGGCCTGGTCCTCATCGACCTGCCCGACCACGACTCCGCGGCCCCCGGGCACCGCGAGCAGGTCGACCGGATGCTGCGGCTGGTGGACGCGGTGGTCTGGGTGACCGACCCGGAGAAGTACGCGGACGCGGTGCTGCACGAGCGCTATCTGCGGCCCCTGGCCGGCCACGCCGAGGTGACGTTCGTGGTGCTCAACCAGGTCGACCGGCTGCCGGGCGACGCCGTCGACACCGTCATGGACGACCTGCGGCGGCTGCTGGACGAGGACGGCATGGCCCTCGGCGAGCACGGCGAACCCGGCGCGACCGTACTGGCCCTGTCCGCGCTCACGGGCCAGGGCGTCGGCGAACTCAAGGATTCCCTGCGGGAGTTGGCCTCGGGGCGGCGGGCGGCGGCGCTGCGGCTGTCGGCCGACGTGGACGGCGTGGTCGCCCGGCTCCGCCCGGTCTACATGGCCGACACCCCGCAGGGCCCGGCCGGGCTGACCGAGCGGGCGCGCGAGGAGTTCGAGGACCGGCTGGCCTGCGCGGTGGGCGCGTGGGCGGCGGGGCAGACGGCCGAACGCCTCTGGCTGCGCCACGCCGAACAGGCCTGCGGCACCCCCTGGGCGCGGCTGCTGCGCTGGTACGAGACGCGGCGCGGGCGCGGGGAGAGGGCCGCCGCCCCGGCCGTGCCCGGTGCCGCGGCCGGAGACGGGGAGGCAGACGGTGAGGCAGACGGT
>NZ_JBKJFM010000330.1:0-1590 GCF_046614825.1 Streptomyces nanhaiensis | reverse complement strand
GTCGGCCTCACCCAGGTCCCCGGGCGCCGCGACTGGCTGATCGACAAGGTCTTCGTGCGCCGCGGCGGCGGCGGGCTGCGCCGGCGGCGGACGGGCGAGACCCTGACCGTGGAGTGGTCGGCGGTGAGGTGGGACGGGCCGGGGGGCAGCCGCTCGCGGAACGGGTGGCCGGCCGTCTGGCCGGGATGTCCCCGCTGGCCACCGAGGTGCTGTGCGGCACCGTCGAGGGAAGCCCGGTGCTCGGCGGCGGCCTGGTGACGGCCCTGGACGCGGCACGGCGGGAGCTGTTCACCCCGCGGTGAGACGCGGTGACGGGGTGACGCGGTGAGACGCGGTGACGGGGTGACGCGGTGCGAACGGCTGCCGCCGCGGGGGCGGTTCGCCGGTGCGGGGCCCCGGCGGGCGTCCAGGCCCCGCCGGCGCCCGCCCCGTTCGCCGGTGGCGCCGGAACCCCTCGTCCCGGCTCGTCTCCGCGTCCACCGCACGGCCTCCGCCCTGCCCTTACGCGGCGCTCCGTCCGCGGCCCTCCCGGGAGACGGCCCCTGTGAGTCAGCCCACAGCCCTTCCCCGGCGCCGCTCGACCCGGACATGGCACACTGGTCGCGTACCAACGTCAAGCGCACTCCGGGGTCGGTGAAAGTCCGAACCGGCGGTTACAGTCCGCGACCCGACCGCTGCCAGCGGCCGGTTGACCAGGTGAAATTCCTGGACCGACGGTTAAAGTCCGGATGGGAGGCAGTGCGCGGCGGGCCGCGAGACGGCCGGTACGCCGCCGCAGGCGGATCCTCGGGCGCCCACCGCGGGCCCCGGATCCGGCCCGCCGCCCGGCGTACCGCCCGCCCCGCGAGACCGCTCGTTTTCCCGTACCGCCCCGGAGTCCGTGCCCGAAGAGGCAGGAGGACCCGGTGGCCACCGAAGCCGCAGCGCCCACCGCGCGGGAGCGCGAACGCGACGCCATGCGCCGCGCCGTCGCCCTCTCCGCCCGCGGCCTCGGCTCCACCAGCCCCAACCCCGTCGTCGGCTGCGTCGTCCTCGACGCCGCCGGGCGGATCGTCGGCGAGGGCTGGCACCGGCGCGCCGGCGGCCCCCACGCGGAGGTCCACGCCCTCGCCGAGGCCGGCGAGGCGGCCCGCGGCGGCACCGCCGTCGTCACCCTGGAACCCTGCGACCACACCGGCCGCACCGGCCCGTGCAGCCGGGCCCTGATCGACGCCGGCGTCGCCCGGGTGGTCTACGCCGTCGCCGACCCCACCCCCGCCGCCCGCGGCGGCGCGGACACCCTGGCCGCCGCCGGGATCGACGTCGAGGGAGGCCTCCTGGCTAAGGAGGCCGCCGAGGTCAACGCGCCCTGGCTGACCTCGGTGCGCCTGGGCCGCCCGTACGTGCGCTGGAAGTACGCCGCCACCCTCGACGGCCGTACCGCCGCCGCCGACGGCACCAGCCGCTGGATCACCTCCGGCGAGGCCCGCGCGGACGTCCACCGGCTGCGCGCCGGGGCCGACGCCGTGCTCGTCGGCTCCGGCACCGCCCGCGCCGACGACCCCCACCTCGCGGTGCGCGGCGTCTCCGGCGCCGTCCAGCCGCTGCGCG
>NZ_JBKJFM010000032.1:0-43243 GCF_046614825.1 Streptomyces nanhaiensis | reverse complement strand
CGCGGTCTCCCGCGGCAGCCGGGCCAGGCCGTCGCACGGTCCGACGGCCACCCTGGGCCGCAGGCCGCCGGCCACCGAGGCGAGGCGGGACAGCCGGACCGGGTCGGAGCCGTCGGTGTGCAGGTCCACCGCGCAGCCGTGCTCGGCCGCCACCTCCAGCACGGCCTCCGTGTAACCGGCCGGATCGGGGTCGAGGTCCGGGCAGCCGCCCACCGCCGTGGCCCCCATGCCCACCGCCTCGCGCAGCATCGCCAGGCCGTCCGCCCCCGCCGCGCCGGTCAGCAGCCGGGGTACGGCGACGGCGGTGAGGTCGGTCAGCCCGTGCAGGGCGCGCCGGGCGCGCAGCACGGCCCGCAGGGCGCGCAGCCCGGCGACGTCGCCGACGCGTACGTGGGTGCGCACCGCGGTCGCGCCGTGGCCGAGCTGGAGCAGTGCGGCCTCGGCGGCGCGCCGCTGGACGTGCCCGGGGTCGTACGGGTCCCAGGGGCCGTGCGGGGAGGCGCCGGAGACGCCGGGGCCGCCGGGGCCGCCGTGCGCGTCACCGTCCGCGGTCAGCGCGGTGTCGTAGTGGGCGTGGGGCTCGGCGGGCGCGGGCAGCAGCAGATAGCCGTCGAGGTCGATCCGGGTGACCCACGGAGGGGCGGGGCAGGAGAGGCTGCCGGCGGTGCCGACCGCCTCGATCCGCCCGCCGCCGATCCGCACGTCCACGGTGCGGCCGTCGGCGAGCCGGGCGCCGCACAGTACGAGCGCGGCCGGTGCCGGGGCGCCCTCCGGAGCGGCGCCGGAGGGGCCGCCGGGAGGACCCGGGGGAGGGGGTGCGTCGCGATCGGGCTGCGCCGGTTCCTGCGGCTGGCTGTCGGGCATGGGGCTCCCGCGTTTCGCTCATGATCGCTGGGGTGCACCGAAGCCTAGGACCAGGGCGGGCCCGGGGCGCGCCGCCATCACGCGGGGGCCCAATAGTCGTACCGGTGGCCGCTCCGCTACGCCGGAAGGAGGGCGCGGGCCCCGGACGGCACCGCCGTACGGAGGTGCGACCCATACGGATTTCACGTTCGGCGCCCGGAGCGTGTAATGTCTTCATCGCTCGCCCCAATAGCTCAGTCGGCAGAGCGTCTCCATGGTAAGGAGAAGGTCTACGGTTCGATTCCGTATTGGGGCTCTGATGTGTGATGCTCCCCGTCGAGAGGCGGGGGGTGCCCGCATCGCGGCGGTGTAGCTCAGTCGGTAGAGCAAACGGCTCATAATCGTTGTGTCACCGGTTCGAGTCCGGTCACCGCTACCAAACCCAGTAGCCGATTGCGGGGTCGGTCCTCCGATCGGCTACTCTTTCTGCGTTAAACCCGTCCCAGCCGTCAAGGAGCACTCACGTGGCTGCCACCGACGTCCGCCCGAAGATCACGCTGGCCTGCGTGGAGTGCAAGGAGCGGAACTACATCACCAAGAAGAACCGGCGCAACAACCCGGACCGTCTTGAGATGAAGAAGCACTGCCCGCGCTGCAACGCGCACACCGCGCACCGCGAGACGCGATAAAAGCCGCGACCGGCCAGGCCGCCGCGCACAGACACGCAAAGCCGTGAGGCCGCCCCCGTTCGCGGGGGCGGCCTCACGGCTTTGCGCCCGTCCGAGCCGTCCGATCAGCAACCACCAGCAAGCCGTATGGAGGTACCGGGCCATGGCGCTCGACCAGTCCTTCGTGGGGCGGAGCTATCCGCCCACCGCGCCGTACGAGGTCGGCCGGGAGAAGATCCGCGAGTTCGCCGAGGCCATCGGTGACACCCACCCCGCGTACACCGACCCGGAGGCGGCCGGGGAGCTCGGCCACCCCGACGTGATCGCCCCGCCCACCTTCGTCTTCGCCATCACCTTCAAGGCGGCCGGACAGGTCGTCGCGGACCCGAAGCTGGGACTGGACTACAGCCGGGTGGTGCACGGCGACCAGAAGTTCGCCTACACGCGGCCGGTGCGCGCCGGCGACCGGCTCACGGTGACCTCCACCATCGAGTCGGTCAAGTCCCTGGCGGGCAACGAGGTCCTGGACATCCGCGGCGAGGTGCGCGACGAGGCGGGCGAGCACGTGGTGACCGCCTGGACCAAGCTGGTGGCCCGCAAGGCCGACGACACGGCCGGGAAGCAGGGGGAGTGAGGCGGATGACGACGAGGATCGCGTACGCGGACGTCGAGGTCGGCACCGAGCTGCCCGCGCAGAGCTTCCCCGTGGCCCGCGACACGCTCGTGCGGTACGCGGGAGCCTCCGGCGACTTCAACCCGATTCACTGGAACGAGCGGTTCGCGCGTGAGGTCGGTCTCCCCGACGTCATCGCGCACGGCATGTTCACCATGGCCGAGGCCGCCCGTGTGGTGACCGACTGGACCGGCGACCCGGGCGCGCTCGTGGAGTACGGGGTGCGCTTCACCAGGCCCGTCGTCGTCCCCGACGACGGCTTGGGCGCCGTGATCGAGGTCTCGGGCAAGGTCGCCGCCAAGCTCGACGACGAGGCCCGCACCGTCCGGGTGGACCTCACGGTCACCAGTGACGGGCGGAAGGTTCTGGGCATGTCCCGCGCGGTGGTCCGGCTCGCCTGAGCGCCGCCGCGCCGCCGCGGGCACACGCCTGGGAGGAGCGGCCGTACGGTTGCGCGTACGGCCGCTCTCGTACCCTTGAGCGCGTGCAGGAACTCCACGACGCGCCCCTCGCCCCGCTGACCACCTTCCGCCTGGGCGGCCCCGCGGCCCGCCTGGTCACGGCCACCACCGACGAGGAGGTGACCGAGGCGGTACGGGCCGCCGACGCCGACGGCACCCCGCTGCTGGTCGTCGGCGGCGGCAGCAACCTCGTCATCGCCGACGAGGGGTTCGCCGGCACCGCCCTGCGCATCGCCACCACCGGCTTCCGCCTGGAGGGCACCAGCCTGGAGCTGGCCGCGGGCGAGAACTGGTCCGAGGCCGTCGCACGCACCGTCGAGGCCGGGCTCGCGGGCGTCGAGTGCATGGCCGGCATCCCCGGATCGGCGGGCGCCACGCCCATCCAGAACGTCGGCGCGTACGGCCAGGAGGTCTCCTCCACGATCACCGGGGTCGTCGCCTACGACCGCCGCTCCGGCGAGACAGTCACCATCCCCGCCGCCGAGTGCGGCTTCTCCTACCGGCACAGCCGCTTCAAGGCCGACCCCGCCCGCTTCGTCGTACTGCGCGTCCGCTTCGAACTGGAGGACGCCGGAGGCCTCTCGGCACCCCTGCGCTACGCCGAGACCGCCCGGGCGCTGGGCGTGGAGACCGGCGAGCGGGTGCCGGTGGAGCGGGCCCGCGAGACCGTTCTGAAGCTGCGCGCGGGCAAGGGCATGGTGCTCGACCCGGAGGACCACGACACCTGGTCGGCCGGCTCCTTCTTCACCAACCCCGTCCTCACCGAGGCCGAGCACGCCGCCTTCCTCGCCCGCGTCGCCGAACGGCTGGGGCCGGACACCGTCCCGCCCGCCTATCCGGCCGGGGACGGCCTGGTGAAGACCTCCGCCGCCTGGCTGATCGACAGAGCCGGCTTCACCAGGGGCTACGGCGACGGCCCGGCCCGGATCTCCACCAAGCACACCCTCGCCCTGACCAACCGGGGCTCGGCCACCACCGCCGACCTCCTCGCCCTGGCCCGGGAGGTCCGCGACGGGGTGCGCGAGGCCTTCGGCGTGACGCTGGTCAACGAGCCGGTGACCGTCGGCTGCTCGCTCTGAGGGCCGTCCCGGACGGCCTCAGACGGCCTCCGGGGACGGGTGCGAGGGCGGGGCCTGCTCCGGCTCCTCCACCAGCCAGGCGTCGATGTCCGCCAGGATCGCCTTCCGGACGTCCTCCGGCGCGCGCGAGCCGCGCACCGACTGGCGGGCCAGCTCCGCCAGTTCGTCGTCCGTGAAGCCGTGGTACCGCCGCGCGATCTCGTACTGCGCGGCCAGCCGGGAGCCGAACAGCAGCGGGTCGTCGGCGCCCAGCGCCAGCGGCACCCCCGCCTCGAACATGGCCCGCAGCGGTACGTCCTCGTGCCGGTCGTACACCCCCAGCGCCACGTTGGAGGCCGGGCAGACCTCGCAGGTGACGCCCTGCGCGGCCAGCCGCGCCAGCAGCCGCGGGTCCTCGGTGGCACGCACCCCGTGCCCGATGCGGCCCGCGCGCAGATCGTCCAGGCAGTCGGCCACGGACCCCGGCCCCGACAGCTCGCCGCCGTGCGGGGCCGCCAGCAGGCCGCCCCGGCGCGCGATGGCGAAGGCCCGGTCGAAGTCCCTGGCGAAACCGCGCCGTTCGTCGTTGGACAGGCCGAAGCCGACCACGCCGCGGTCGGCGTAGCGCACGGCCAGCCGGGCCAGGGTGCGGGCGTCCAGCGGGTGCTTCACACGGTTCGCGGCGACCAGCACGCGCATGCCGAGCCCGGTCTCCCCGGACGCGCTCTCCACCGCGTCCAGGATGATCTCCATCGTCGGGATCAGCCCGCCCAGGCGCGGCGCGTACGAGGTCGGGTCGACCTGGATCTCCAGCCAGCGCGACCCGTCCCGCACGTCCTCCTCGGCGGCCTCGCGGACCAGCCGCCGGATGTCGTCGGGCGTGCGCAGGCAGGAGCGCGCGGCGTCGTACAGCCGCTGGAAGCGGAACCAGCCGCGCTCGTCGGTGGCCCGCAGCTTCGGGGGGCGGCCGCTGCTCAGCGCGTCCGGGAGGTGGACGCCGTGTCTGTCGGCGAGCTCCAGGAGTGTGCCCGGGCGCATGGACCCGGTGAAGTGCAGATGGAGATGGGCCTTCGGGAGCTTGCGGACGTCACGAGCGCTTTCCATCCGAAGATTTTGCCGCACCCGCGACACGCCCGGAAGCCGCCGGCCACGATCGGGGGCGGGCCGGAACACGCGAGCGGGCCCGCGGAAGCCGTGCTCCGCGGGCCCGCCGTGCGTGTTCCGGGGCTCCGCAGGGGGCCGGATCAGGCCGGACCGGATCAGGCCTTGGCCTCGGCCAGCAGCTTCTGGATCCGCGAGACGCCCTCGACCAGGTCCTCGTCGCCCAGGGCGTAGGACAGCCTCAGGTAGCCCGGGGTGCCGAACGCCTCACCGGGGACGACCGCGACCTCGGCCTCCTCCAGGATCAGCTCGGCCAGCTCCACGCTCGACCGCGGACGCCGGCCGCGGATCTCCCGGCCCAGCACGCCCTTGACCGACGGGTAGGCGTAGAAGGCGCCCTCCGGCTCGGGGCAGGTGACGCCGTCGATCTCGTTCAGCATCCGCACGATCGTCCTGCGGCGGCGGTCGAACGCCTCGCGCATGCTCGCCACGGCCTCCAGGTCACCGGAGACGGCGGCCAGCGCCGCGGCCTGGGCGACGTTGGAGACGTTGGAGGTGGCGTGCGACTGGAGGTTGGTGGCGGCCTTCACCACGTCCTTCGGGCCGATGATCCATCCCACCCGCCAGCCGGTCATGGCGTACGTCTTGGCCACGCCGTTGACGACCACGCAGCGGTCGGCCAGTTCGGGCACGACCACCGGCAGCGAGGAGAACTCGGCGTCGCCGTAGACCAGGTGCTCGTAGATCTCGTCGGTGAGCACCCACAGACCGTGCTCGGCCGCCCAGCGGCCGATCTCCTCGACCTGGGCGCGGGAGTGGACGGCGCCGGTCGGGTTGGAGGGGGAGACGAACACCAGAACCTTGGTGCGCTCGGTGCGGGCCGCCTCAAGCTGCTCCACCGAGACCCGGTAGCCGGTGGTCTCGTCGGCGACCACGTCCACCGGGACGCCTCCGGCCAGCCGGATCGACTCGGGGTAGGTGGTCCAGTACGGCGCGGGGACGATGACCTCGTCGCCCGGGTCGAGGATGGCGGCGAAGGCCTCGTAGATGGCCTGCTTGCCGCCGTTGGTGACCAGCACCTGGGAGGCCTCGACCGAGTATCCGGAGTCGCGCAGCGTCTTCGCCGCGATGGCCTCCTTCAGCTCGGGGAGCCCGCCGGCCGGGGTGTAGCGGTGGAAGCGCGGGTTCCGGCAGGCCTCCACGGCGGCTTCGACGATGTAGTCGGGGGTCGGGAAGTCGGGCTCGCCCGCACCGAAGCCGATCACCGGCCGCCCGGCGGCCTTGAGGGCCTTGGCCTTGGCGTCGACGGCGAGCGTGGCGGACTCGGAGATCGAGCCGACGCGGGCCGAGACCCGGCGCTCGGTGGGTGACTGGTTGGAAGGGGTTGCAGCGGTCATGGGGGCATCGTCGCAGACGGGGGGTCGCCGGAGCACGCGGGCCGGAGGGGGAGCGGACGCCGGAGGACGCCGGCCGACGGCCGGGAGGAACCGGAGGTTCGGGGGCGATACGGGTTACGTGTTCGACGGCGGCGCGGGAAGCACGTACACTCACCGTCGTTGGTCCCGGCCGATCACCGGCGGTCCGCGCACTCCGCGGCACCGACCGGATGCGGTAGGTTGGGAACGGCAAAGGGTCGTAGCTCAATTGGTAGAGCACCGGTCTCCAAAACCGGCGGTTGGGGGTTCAAGTCCCTCCGGCCCTGCTTCACGCATCTGGACCAGGGATGCGTGCACGTGTACGTAACTGGACGCACCGCCGTACGGCCGGGCCGGACGCGGCACGGCACGCGGCCAGGACCCGGATCAGGTGAGGACGAGTGGCGGAGATCACGGACTCCATCGAGGTCCCCGAGCCCGGGCGGTCGCAGGACGACAACAAGCCCCGGCGCGGTGGCAAGCGCGCGAAGAAGGGCCCGCTGGGCCGTCTCGCCCTGTTCTACCGGCAGATCATCGCCGAGCTGCGCAAGGTCGTCTGGCCCACCAAGAAGCAGCTCTCCACCTACACGACCGTGGTGATCATCTTCGTCCTCGTCGTCATCGGTCTGGTGACCGTGATTGACTGGGGGTTCACCGAGGTCGTCAAGTTCGTCTTCGGCTGATCCGCCCGCGGAGTGCCCCTCCGGGGCACTTTTCCGCATGTTCGACCCCTTGAAGCCAGGAAGAAGCAGCCACCGTGTCTGACCCGAACCTGAACGACGCCGTCGACCCCGTCGAGGGTGACGACACCGCGCCCGACGCCGTCGAGACGGCGGACGAGGCGGCGGACGGCGTCGACCAGGCCGAAGCTGCCGACGCCCCCGGGGAGGACGAGTCGGCCGAGGCTGCGGCCGCCCCCGCCGAGTCCGCCGACGAGGCCGAGACCGAGGCGGCACAGGAGGCGGAGGAGCCGGTCGACCCGGTCACCGCCCTCCGCGAGGAACTGCGTCACCTCCCCGGCGAGTGGTACGTCATCCACACCTACGCGGGCTACGAGAAGCGCGTGAAGGCCAACCTGGAGCAGCGCGCCGTCTCGCTCAACGTCGAGGACTTCATCTACCAGGCCGAGGTCCCCGAGGAAGAGATCGTCCAGATCAAGAACGGCGAGCGCAAGAACGTCCGCCAGAACAAGCTCCCCGGCTACGTGCTGGTGCGCATGGACCTGACGAACGAGTCCTGGGGCGTCGTGCGCAACACCCCGGGTGTCACCGGCTTCGTGGGCAACGCCTACGACCCCTACCCGCTGACCCTGGACGAGGTCGTCAAGATGCTCGCCCCCGAGGCGGAGGAGCGCGCCGCCGCGGAGGCCGCCGCCGAGGCCGGCCTGCCGGCGCCGAGCCGCAAGGTCGAGGTCCAGGTGCTGGACTTCGAGGTCGGGGACTCGGTCACCGTCACCGACGGCCCGTTCGCGACCCTCCAGGCGACGATCAACGAGATCAACCCGGACTCGAAGAAGGTCAAGGGCCTCGTCGAGATCTTCGGCCGCGAGACCCCGGTCGAGCTGAGCTTCGACCAGATCCAGAAGAACTGACGCGGTTCTTCCGGTCACCGATTTCCGGCCAGGTCGGGCAGCCCTCCGGGGCCGCCCGGCCTGGCCGGTTTCCGACCGCACCGTGATACGGGCTATCGTGGTGCGGTATGCCTCCGTACGGGTGGATCAGCCCGCCGGAGGATTCGACACCTCTCACCAGGACCCGGAGAGAACATGCCTCCCAAGAAGAAGAAGGTCACGGGGCTGATCAAGCTCCAGATCCAGGCCGGCGCCGCGAACCCGGCCCCGCCGGTCGGCCCCGCGCTGGGTCAGCACGGCGTGAACATCATGGAGTTCTGCAAGGCCTACAACGCCGCGACCGAGTCGCAGCGCGGCTGGGTCATCCCGGTGGAGATCACGGTCTACGAGGACCGCTCCTTCACCTTCATCACCAAGACCCCGCCGGCCGCGAAGATGATCCTCAAGGCCGCGGGCGTGGAGAAGGGCTCCGGCGAGCCCCACACCAAGAAGGTCGCGAAGATCACGCGCGAGCAGGTGCGTGAGATCGCCACCACCAAGATGCCCGACCTCAACGCCAACGACCTGGACGCCGCCGAGAAGATCATCGCCGGCACCGCCCGGTCGATGGGCGTCACCGTCGAGGGCTGAGCGGCTCCGCTCGCGGTACCCGCCGGGCACGCCGGGTTCCGTCCTCCCCCTCGGGGCGGGCGAGCCGTACAGGCGCACCCGGCACAGACAGATGGAAGTGGCAGGGTCAGGCGCTGGCCCCCTGGACCACGACTCCGTACACCAGAAAACTGGAGCAGAAGTGAAGCGCAGCAAGGCTCTCCGCAACGCGGACGCCAAGGTCGACCGGACGCGGCTCTACGCCCCGCTGGAGGCCGTCCGTCTCGCCAAGGAGACCTCCCCGACCAAGTTCGACGCGACCGTCGAGATCGCCATGCGCCTGGGTGTCGACCCGCGCAAGGCCGACCAGATGGTGCGCGGCACCGTGAACCTCCCGCACGGCACCGGCAAGACCGCCCGGGTCCTGGTCTTCGCGACCGGTGAGCGTGCCGCGGCCGCGGAGGCCGCCGGCGCCGACATCGTCGGCTCCGACGAACTGATCGACGAGGTCGCCAAGGGCCGCCTGGACTTCGACGCCGTCGTCGCCACCCCGGACCTGATGGGCAAGGTCGGCCGCCTCGGCCGTGTGCTCGGTCCGCGTGGTCTGATGCCGAACCCGAAGACCGGCACCGTCACCCCGGACGTCGCCAAGGCCGTCACCGAGATCAAGGGCGGCAAGATCGAGTTCCGCGTCGACAAGCACGCCAACCTCCACTTCATCATCGGCAAGGTCTCGTTCGACGAGAAGCAGCTGGTGGAGAACTACGCGGCGGCGCTGGAAGAGGTCCTGCGGCTGAAGCCGTCCGCGGCCAAGGGCCGGTACATCAAGAAGGCCGTCATCAGCACCACGATGGGCCCCGGCGTCCCCGTCGACCCCAACCGCACCCGCAACCTCCTCGCCGAGGAGGATGTCGCCGCCTGATCCGGCGCGCGTCCCCGAGGGCGGTCCAGTACGGTGGCCGGGCCCCGCTTCCGAGAGGGAGGCGGGGCCCGGCCCTCTGCGCAGGCGGTGCGGGGTCCCCGAGCCGGTGACGGGCGGTCCGGCGGGCGGGACGGCCGGCCCGGCGGAGGTCTTCGAGGGCGCGGGCAGGGCTCCGGGAAAGGGCGGCGGCGGAGTCCGACCCCGCGGATTTGCCTGCCGTGACGGCGTTCGCGTACTCTTCGACAGAAGCCAAAGACCGCTGGTCGTTGCCGTGCTTCCAGATCTTCCGCAGATCCGGGGCCGGTGGCCGAAGGATCCGCTTGGAGCGGGCGACCTGCGCAGGTGACAGTGGAGGACTCCCGGCCGTACACGCCGGTCGAGTCACGCCCCGTGCGCCTGCGCCGGGGCGTTTCGTTTTGCGCAAAACCCCTTCCTCGTGCGCCCGACGTGGGCGGTCCGGCGTCATGACCTGCCGAAAGGCACGGTCGAGGATCGCATCACCCGGAAAGGAGGGCCGAGGCTCATGGCGAGTCCCGACAAGGTCGCAGCTGTCGAGGAGATCAGGGAGAACTTCCAGAACTCCAACGCCGCCGTTGTGACCGCGTACACCGGTCTCAGCGTCGCTCAGCTCAAGGACCTGCGCCGTTCTCTCGGTGAGAACGCTCAGTACCGTGTGGCGAAGAACACGCTTACCAAGATCGCGGCCAACGAGGCCGGGGTCACCGAGCTCGACGAGTTCTTCGTCGGCTCCACCGCCGTCGCCTTCG
Organism: Streptomyces nanhaiensis; assembly: GCF_046614825.1. NCBI lineage: Bacteria > Bacillati > Actinomycetota > Actinomycetes > Kitasatosporales > Streptomycetaceae > Streptomyces > Streptomyces nanhaiensis. Next base: position 33,177 of record NZ_JBKJFM010000032.1, on the reverse strand, counting down.
TGACCGGTGACCCGGTCGAGGCGGCGAAGAGTCTGCGTGACTTCGCCAAGGACAACCCCCAGCTCGTCATCAAGGGCGGTGTCCTCGAGGGCAAGGCGCTCAGCGCCGACGAGATCAAGAAGCTCGCGGACCTCGAGTCCCGTGAGGTGCTGCTCGCCAAGCTGGCCGGTGGCATGAAGGCGTCCATGGCCAAGGCCGCGGCGACCTTCCAGGCCCCGCTGTCGAAGTTCGTCCGCACCGCGGACGCCCTTCGCGCCAAGCAGGAGCAGGGCGGTGCCGGTACGCCGGCTCCCGCCGAGGCCGAGTAACCCACCCCAGGCGCACTCGGTCGCAGCGGGCCCCTGTACGCCCGCCGACATGAACAACCCGGCACCAGCCGACTTAGTGGAAGGACCGCCATCATGGCGAAGCTCAGCCAGGAAGAGCTGCTCGAGCAGTTCAGCGAGATGACCCTCATCGAGCTCTCCGAGTTCGTGAAGGCCTTCGAGGAGAAGTTCGACGTCGAGGCCGCCGCCCCGGTCGCCGTCGCCGCCGGCCCCGCCCAGGGTGGCCCGGCCGCCGAGGCTCCGGAGGAGAAGGACGAGTTCGACGTCATCCTCACCGGCGCCGGTGACAAGAAGATCCAGGTCATCAAGGTCGTGCGCGAGCTGACCTCCCTCGGCCTGAAGGAGGCCAAGGACCTGGTCGACGGCACCCCGAAGCCGGTCCTGGAGAAGGTCAACAAGGAGACCGCCGACAAGGCCGCCGAGTCCCTCAAGGGCGCCGGCGCCTCCGTCGAGGTCAAGTGAACCCAGTGACCCAGGTCACTTCGGGAGTCCGCTGACTCCCGTCCTTCCGAAGGCGATCACCCGTGCGGGTGGTCGCCTTCGGTCGTTTCCGCGACGGCCGTATCGCCTGGCGAGGGCCTGCGGGTATGGTGATCAACGCCGTCGGGCCGTACGCTCCCTGTGGTTCGGAAGAGGGTGGGGCCTTGACGAACCGCACGTAGCGCGCAATTCTCAGGACGCGTCGTCACACCGATCCACAATCCGAGGCATGGATCGCCGGCGAAGTGGGAAACCTTGCGGCAGGCGTTGAACAACTGGCGAGGGGCTCGCCCCTCCGGAGGGAGAGATTGGTACCGCGTGCCGGTCTCCGGATATCGCACTGGACATCAGTGGGCCTTGTGGCTACACTGACCCTTTGCGCTGCCTATTAACTGTCCCCTGCCCGTCACCAGGGGCACGGCGCGCGTAGTGAGTCCGAGCCCTCGGAAGGACCCCCTCTTGGCCGCCTCGCGCAACGCCTCGACCGCCCATTCGAACAACGGCGCCAGCACCGCCCCGCTGCGTATCTCCTTTGCGAAGATCAAGGAGCCCCTCGGGGTTCCGAACCTCCTTGCGCTGCAGACCGAGAGCTTCGACTGGCTGCTCGGCAACGACGCCTGGAAGGCTCGCGTCGAGGCGGCGCTGGAGCGCGGTGAGGATGTCCCCACCAAGTCCGGTCTGGAGGAGATCTTCGAGGAGATCTCCCCGATCGAGGACTTCTCCGGGTCGATGTCGCTCACCTTCCGCGATCACCGCTTCGAGCCGCCGAAGAACTCGATCGACGAGTGCAAGGAGCGCGACTTCACCTACGCCGCGCCCCTGTTCGTCACCGCCGAGTTCACCAACAACGAGACCGGCGAGATCAAGTCCCAGACGGTCTTCATGGGCGACTTCCCGCTCATGACCAACAAGGGCACCTTCGTCATCAACGGCACCGAGCGTGTCGTGGTCTCCCAGCTGGTGCGCTCGCCGGGCGTCTACTTCGACAGCAACATCGACAAGACGTCCGACAAGGACATCTTCTCCGCCAAGATCATCCCGTCTCGCGGCGCCTGGCTGGAGATGGAGATCGACAAGCGCGACATGGTCGGTGTCCGCATCGACCGCAAGCGCAAGCAGTCCGTCACCGTCCTCCTCAAGGCGCTCGGCTGGACCACCGAGCAGATCCTGGAGGAGTTCGGCCAGTACGAGTCGATGCGCGCCACCCTGGAGAAGGACCACACCCAGGGCCAGGACGACGCGCTGCTCGACATCTACCGCAAGCTGCGTCCGGGCGAGCCGCCGACGCGCGAGGCCGCGCAGACGCTGCTGGAGAACCTCTACTTCAACCCCAAGCGCTACGACCTGGCCAAGGTCGGCCGTTACAAGATCAACCGGAAGCTCGGCGGCGACCAGCCGCTGGACGCCGGCGTGCTGACCGTCGACGACGTCATCGCCACGATCAAGTACCTGGTCAAGCTGCACGCCGGCGAGACCGAGACGGTCGGCGAGAACGGCCGGACGATCGTCGTCGAGACCGACGACATCGACCACTTCGGCAACCGCCGCCTGCGCAACGTCGGCGAGCTCATCCAGAACCAGGTCCGCACCGGCCTGGCCCGTATGGAGCGCGTCGTCCGCGAGCGGATGACGACCCAGGACGTCGAGGCGATCACGCCGCAGACCCTGATCAACATCCGGCCGGTCGTCGCCTCCATCAAGGAGTTCTTCGGCACCAGCCAGCTGTCGCAGTTCATGGACCAGACGAACCCGCTGTCGGGCCTGACCCACAAGCGCCGTCTGTCCGCGCTGGGCCCCGGCGGTCTGTCCCGTGAGCGGGCGGGCTTCGAGGTCCGCGACGTGCACCCCTCGCACTACGGCCGCATGTGCCCGATCGAGACCCCCGAGGGCCCGAACATCGGCCTGATCGGCTCGCTGGCCTCCTACGGCCGGGTCAACGCGTTCGGTTTCGTCGAGACCCCCTACCGCCGCGTGGTCGACGGCGTGGTCACCGACGAGGTCAACTACCTGACCGCCGACGAGGAGGACCGCTACGTCATCGCCCAGGCCAACGCGCCGCTGACCGACGACATGCGGTTCGCCGAGGACCGCGTCCTGGTCCGCCGCCGCGGCGGCGAGGTCGACCTCATCCCCGGCGACGAGGTCGACTACATGGACGTCTCGCCGCGCCAGATGGTGTCGGTCGCGACCGCCATGATCCCGTTCCTGGAGCACGACGACGCCAACCGCGCGCTCATGGGCTCGAACATGATGCGCCAGGCCGTCCCGCTGATCCGGGCCGAGGCCCCGCTGGTCGGCACCGGCATGGAGTACCGCTGCGCGGTCGACGCCGGTGACGTGATCAAGGCCGAGAAGGACGGCGTGGTCCAGGAGGTCTCCGCCGACTACGTCACCGTGGCCAACGACGACGGCACGTACACCACGTACCGGGTCGCCAAGTTCTTCCGCTCCAACCAGGGCACCTCCTTCAACCAGAAGGTCGTCGTGGACGAGGGCGACCGCGTGGTGACCGGCCAGGTCCTCGCCGACGGCCCCTCGACCGAGCAGGGCGAGATGGCGCTCGGCAAGAACCTGCTCGTGGCGTTCATGCCGTGGGAGGGCCACAACTACGAGGACGCGATCATCCTGTCGCAGCGCCTCGTCCAGGACGACGTCCTCTCCTCGATCCACATCGAGGAGCACGAGGTCGACGCCCGCGACACCAAGCTGGGCCCCGAGGAGATCACCCGGGACATCCCGAACGTCTCCGAGGAGGTCCTGGCCGACCTCGACGAGCGCGGCATCATCCGCATCGGCGCCGAGGTCGAGGCGGGCGACATCCTGGTCGGCAAGGTCACTCCCAAGGGCGAGACCGAGCTGACCCCGGAGGAGCGGCTGCTGCGCGCGATCTTCGGCGAGAAGGCGCGCGAGGTCCGCGACACCTCGCTGAAGGTGCCGCACGGCGAGACCGGCAAGGTCATCGGCGTCCGCGTCTTCGACCGCGAGGAGGGCGACGAGCTGCCTCCGGGCGTCAACCAGCTCGTCCGCGTCTACGTGGCCCAGAAGCGCAAGATCACCGACGGTGACAAGCTCGCCGGCCGCCACGGCAACAAGGGCGTCATCTCCAAGATCCTGCCGATCGAGGACATGCCGTTCATGGAGGACGGCACCCCGGTCGACGTCATCCTCAACCCGCTGGGCGTCCCGTCCCGGATGAACCCGGGCCAGGTCCTGGAGATCCACCTGGGCTGGCTCGCCTCCCAGGGCTGGAAGGTCGAGGGGATCGAGGAGGAGTGGCAGAAGCGGCTCGCCTCGATCGGCGCCGACGACGTCGCCCCCGGCACCAACGTCGCCACCCCGGTGTTCGACGGCGCCCGCGAGGACGAGATCGCCGGTCTGTTCACGGCGACCCGGCCCAACCGCGACGGCGAGCGGATGGTCCTGCCCTCCGGCAAGGCCCGGCTCTTCGACGGCCGCTCCGGCGAGCCGTTCCCGGACCCGATCTCGGTCGGCTACATGTACATCCTCAAGCTGCACCACCTGGTCGACGACAAGCTGCACGCCCGCTCGACCGGTCCGTACTCCATGATCACCCAGCAGCCGCTGGGCGGTAAGGCTCAGTTCGGTGGCCAGCGCTTCGGTGAGATGGAGGTGTGGGCGCTGGAGGCGTACGGCGCCGCGTACGCCCTCCAGGAGCTGCTGACCATCAAGTCCGACGACGTCACCGGCCGCGTGAAGGTCTACGAGGCCATCGTCAAGGGCGAGAACATCCCCGAGCCCGGCATCCCCGAGTCCTTCAAGGTGCTCATCAAGGAGATGCAGTCCCTGTGCCTCAACGTGGAGGTGCTGTCCAGCGACGGCATGTCCATCGAGATGCGCGACACCGACGAGGACGTCTTCCGCGCCGCGGAAGAGCTCGGCATCGACCTGTCCCGGCGAGAGCCGAGCAGCGTCGAAGAGGTCTGACGGGCCGGCCGGGGCGCCGCACCTTCCAGCCTGAGGCGGAAGGGCGGCTCCCCGGCCTCCCCGGGACCCCCGTTCAGACCACCACAGAGCTCCTCGGTCCCACCGACGCGAGGGGCACAAACCCTGAGAGGGATTGACGAGAGTGCTCGACGTCAACTTCTTCGACGAGCTGCGAATCGGCCTGGCCACCGCTGACGACATCCGTCAGTGGTCCCACGGCGAGGTCAAGAAGCCGGAGACCATCAACTACCGCACCCTCAAGCCGGAAAAGGACGGGCTCTTCTGCGAGAAGATCTTCGGTCCGACCCGGGACTGGGAGTGCTACTGCGGCAAGTACAAGCGCGTCCGCTTCAAGGGCATCATCTGCGAGCGCTGCGGCGTCGAGGTGACCCGCGCCAAGGTGCGCCGTGAGCGGATGGGCCACATCGAGCTCGCCGCCCCCGTCACCCACATCTGGTACTTCAAGGGCGTGCCCTCCCGTCTGGGCTACCTGCTCGACCTCGCCCCGAAGGACCTGGAGAAGGTCATCTACTTCGCCGCCTACATGATCACGTGGGTGGACGAGGAGCGCCGCACGCGCGACCTGCCCTCCCTGGAGGCCCACGTCTCCGTGGAGCGCCAGCAGATCGAGCAGCGCCGCGACGCCGACCTGGAGGCCCGGGCCAAGAAGCAGGAGGCCGACCTCGCCGAGCTCGAGGCCGAGGGTGCCAAGGCCGACGTGCGCCGCAAGGTGCGCGAGGGCGCCGAGCGCGAGATGAAGCAGATCCGCGACCGCGCCCAGCGCGAGATCGACCGCCTGGACGAGGTCTGGAACCGCTTCAAGAACCTCAAGGTCCAGGACCTGGAGGGCGACGAGCTGCTCTACCGCGAGCTGCGCGACCGCTTCGGGACCTACTTCGACGGCTCGATGGGCGCCGCCGCGCTGCAGAAGCGGCTGGAGACCTTCGACCTGGAGGAGGAGGCGGAGAAGCTCCGCGAGATCATCCGGACCGGCAAGGGCCAGAAGAAGACCCGTGCGCTCAAGCGCCTCAAGGTCGTCTCCGCCTTCCTGCAGACCCGCAACAGCCCCAAGGGCATGGTGCTGGACTGCGTGCCGGTCATCCCGCCGGACCTGCGTCCGATGGTGCAGCTGGACGGTGGCCGCTTCGCGACCAGTGACCTGAACGACCTGTACCGCCGTGTCATCAACCGCAACAACCGCCTGAAGCGGCTTCTCGACCTCGGCGCGCCCGAGATCATCGTGAACAACGAGAAGCGCATGCTCCAGGAGGCCGTCGACGCGCTCTTCGACAACGGCCGCCGCGGCCGCCCGGTCACGGGTCCCGGCAACCGTCCGCTGAAGTCGCTGTCCGACATGCTCAAGGGCAAGCAGGGCCGCTTCCGCCAGAACCTGCTGGGCAAGCGCGTCGACTACTCGGCGCGTTCGGTGATCGTCGTCGGCCCGCAGCTCAAGCTGCACCAGTGCGGTCTGCCCAAGGCCATGGCGCTGGAGCTGTTCAAGCCGTTCGTGATGAAGCGCCTGGTGGACCTCAACCACGCGCAGAACATCAAGTCGGCCAAGCGCATGGTCGAGCGCGGCCGCACGGTCGTGTACGACGTGCTCGAAGAGGTCATCGCCGAGCACCCGGTGCTGCTCAACCGCGCGCCGACCCTGCACCGCCTGGGCATCCAGGCCTTCGAGCCGCAGCTGGTCGAGGGCAAGGCCATCCAGATCCACCCGCTGGTGTGCACCGCGTTCAACGCGGACTTCGACGGCGACCAGATGGCCGTGCACCTGCCGCTGTCCGCGGAGGCGCAGGCCGAGGCCCGCATCCTGATGCTGTCCTCGAACAACATCCTCAAGCCGGCCGACGGCCGCCCCGTCACCATGCCGACCCAGGACATGGTGCTGGGCCTGTTCTTCCTCACCACCGACAAGGTGGAGGGCGAGGTCAAGGGCGAGGGCCGGTCGTTCAACTCGGTCGCCGAGGCGATCATGGCGTTCGACGCCCGGGAGCTGTCGCTCCAGGCGAAGATCGACGTCCGCTTCCCCGTCGGCTCGGTCCCGCCCCGCGGCTGGACCCCGCCGGCCGCGGAGGAGGGCGAGCCCGAGTGGCAGTCCGGCGACCCGTTCCGGCTGCGCACCACCCTGGGCCGCGCGCTCTTCAACGAGCTGCTGCCCGAGGACTACCCGTTCGTCGACTACACCGTGGGCAAGAAGCAGCTCTCCGCGATCGTCAACGACCTCGCCGAGCGCTACCCCAAGGTCGTCGTCGCCGCGGCGCTGGACAACCTGAAGTCGGCCGGTTTCCACTGGGCGACCCGTTCCGGCGTCACCATCGCGATCTCCGACGTCGTGGTCCCCGAGGCCAAGAAGGAGATCATCGCGAACTACGAGGCGCAGGACGAGAAGGTCCAGAAGCAGTACGAGCGCGGTCTGATCACCAAGGACGAGCGCTCCAACGAGCTCATCGGCATCTGGACCCGTGCGACCAACGAGGTCGCCGAGGCCATGGCGGAGAACTTCCCGAAGACCAACCCGATCTTCATGATGGTCGACTCGGGCGCCCGCGGAAACATGATGCAGATGCGTCAGATCGCAGGTATGCGCGGTCTGGTGTCCAACGCCAAGAACGAGACCATCCCGCGGCCGATCAAGGCGTCGTTCCGCGAGGGCCTGTCCGTGCTGGAGTACTTCATCTCCACGCACGGCGCCCGCAAGGGTCTGGCGGACACCGCGCTGCGCACCGCCGACTCCGGTTACCTGACCCGTCGTCTGGTGGACGTCTCGCAGGACGTGATCATCCGCGAGGAGGACTGCGGCACCGACCGCGGCCTGAAGCTCGTGATCGCCTCCAAGGGCGCGGACGGCGTCCTGCGCAAGGCGGACGACGTCGAGACCAGCGTGTACGCGCGCTGCCTCGCCGAGGACGTCACCGTCGACGGCAAGGTGCTGGCCCCGGCCGGCACCGACCTGGGCGACGTGCTCATCGACGAGCTGGTGCGGCACGGCGTGGAGACGGTCAAGACCCGCTCGGTCCTCACCTGCGAGTCCGCCGTCGGCACCTGCGCCATGTGCTACGGCCGCTCGCTGGCGACCGGTAAGCTGGTGGACATCGGCGAGGCCGTCGGCATCATCGCCGCCCAGTCCATCGGTGAGCCCGGCACCCAGCTGACGATGCGCACCTTCCACACCGGTGGTGTGGCCGGTGACGACATCACCCAGGGTCTGCCGCGTGTCGTCGAGCTCTTCGAGGCCCGCACCCCCAAGGGCGTCGCCCCGATCTCCGAGGCCGCCGGCCGCGTGCGGATCGAGGAGACCGAGAAGACCAAGAAGATCGTCGTCACCCCCGACGACGGTTCCGACGAGACCTCCTACGGCGTGTCCAAGCGAGCCCGCCTGCTGGTCTCCGAGGGCGACCACGTCGACGTCGGCCAGCCGCTGACGGTCGGTGCCACCAACCCGCACGACGTGCTGCGCATCCTCGGCCAGCGCGCGGTGCAGGTGCACCTGGTGGGCGAGGTCCAGAAGGTCTACAACTCGCAGGGTGTGTCGATCCACGACAAGCACATCGAGATCATCATCCGGCAGATGCTGCGCCGTGTGACGATCATCGAGTCCGGCGACGCCGAGCTGCTGCCCGGCGAGCTGGTCGAGCGCTCGAAGTTCGAGGGCGAGAACCGCCGCGTGGTGGCGGAGGGCGGCCAGCCGGCCTCCGGCCGTCCGCAGCTGATGGGCATCACCAAGGCCTCGCTGGCCACGGAGTCCTGGCTGTCGGCGGCGTCCTTCCAGGAGACGACCAGGGTCCTGACCGACGCGGCGATCAACGCCAAGTCGGACTCCCTGATCGGCCTCAAGGAGAACGTCATCATCGGTAAGCTCATCCCGGCCGGTACGGGCCTGTCCCGCTACCGCAACATCCGGGTCGAGCCGACCGAGGAGGCGAAGGCCGCGATGTACTCGGCCGTCGGCTACGACGACATCGACTACTCGCCCTTCGGCACCGGCTCCGGCCAGGCGGTCCCGCTGGAGGACTACGACTACGGTCCGTACAACGGCTGAGCGAGGCCGTACGGCCGTTGACACGGCCCGTTGACACGGGCTGTCGGGCAGGCCCGCGGGGCGGTCCCTCTTCGGAGGGGCCGCCCCGCGCCGTTCCCGCTCCGCCGTTCCCGCCGTTTCCGCCGTTTCCGCCGTTTCCGCCGTTCCCTCCGCTTCGGTCAGCCCGGTCCCGCCGGTGCGCGCGGTGTGTCGCGGACGCCCGGAACTCCCCAAGCGGTGCGGACGTCATGGATGATGGGGGCAGCCCGAACGTGGGGAGGTGGAGCCGGTGTCGTACCAGCCATGGGGACAGCCGGGTCAGCAGGGCGGGTACGGTGGGCCGCCGGGACAGGCTGGGCGGGCGGGACCGCACCTGCCGCAGCCCTCGCAGGCCGCGCACCAGGCGTCGCAACTGCCGATGATGCGCGCGTCCCACGCGGACCGGGAGCGCACCGTGGACGTGCTCAAGGCCGGTTACGCCGAGGGCCGGTTGAGCCTCGCCGAGTACGAGCAGCGCATGGGCCGGGCCCACCAGGCGCAGACGTACGGGGAGTTGCACGCGCTCATCGCCGATCTGCCGCAGGGGCCGATGGCGGTGCCCGCGCCCGCGCCGCAGTACGCCCATCCGTACCAGCCGGCGGTGCCGCGCACCTTCCTGCCGCCCCCGCCCCAGACGAACAACTCCGCGGTCGGAGCCCTGGTCTGCGGGGTACTCACGCCGTTCTACGGGGTGACCGCCATTCCCGCGGTGATCCTGGGGCACAAGGCGCGCGCCGAGATCCGCCGCACCGGCGAGAAGGGCGAGGGGATGGCCATGGCCGGCCTGGTCCTGGGCTGGCTGACGATCGGGGTCGCGGCGCTGGTCCTGCTGGCGATCGTGGTGATCGCGGCCGCCTCGCCGTGAGCGCTCCGGCGGGGCCGGGCCGCTGAGCGAAGGGGGCCGGGAGGGGGAGACGGAAGGCGGTTCGCCGGAGCGGAGGGGGACTTCGGGCGCTCTTCCGCTACCGCTCCGCGCCCACTACGGTGGCATGGGCATTTGTTTTGACCGGAGCCGATGCGGTAGGTACGCTCTGACCTTGTGCCTGGGGTATCCCCTGCGCTCTCGTGTGCGCCAAGACGCCGCGGGATGTGAGGACGGGGACACCGAAATCTGCATGCTTCTCACCCAGTGGGCCCCGCATCGCGGGAGTGTGCAGCCTTCGACACACCCGACCGCGTGGGTCGGAGAGTGGCCCGGGTTAGTTGTACCGAGACTGGCACACAGAAACCGGAGAAACGGTGCCTACGATCCAGCAGTTGGTCCGCAAGGGCCGACAGGACAAGGTCGAGAAGAACAAGACGCCGGCACTCGAGGGTTCGCCCCAGCGCCGCGGCGTCTGCACGCGCGTTTTCACCACCACCCCCAAGAAGCCGAACTCGGCCCTGCGTAAGGTCGCGCGTGTGCGTCTGACCAGCGGCATCGAGGTCACCGCTTACATTCCGGGTGAGGGCCACAACCTGCAGGAGCACTCCATCGTGCTCGTACGCGGTGGCCGTGTGAAGGACCTGCCGGGTGTTCGCTACAAGATCATCCGCGGCTCCCTCGACACCCAGGGCGTCAAGAACCGCAAGCAGGCTCGCAGCCGCTACGGCGCCAAGAAGGAGAAGTAAGCATGCCTCGTAAGGGCCCCGCCCCGAAGCGGCCGGTCATCATCGACCCGGTCTACGGCTCTCCTCTGGTGACCTCCCTCATCAACAAGGTGCTGCTGCACGGCAAGCGCTCCACCGCCGAGCGCATCGTGTACGGCGCCATGGAGGGTCTGCGCGAGAAGACCGGCAACGACCCGGTCATCACGCTCAAGCGCGCGCTCGAGAACGTGAAGCCGACCCTCGAGGTCCGCTCCCGCCGCGTCGGTGGCGCCACCTACCAGGTCCCGGTCGAGGTCCGCCCCGGCCGTTCCTCCACTCTCGCGCTGCGTTGGATCGTGGGCTACGCCCGCGCGCGCCGCGAGAAGACGATGACCGAGCGTCTGATGAACGAGCTGCTCGACGCCTCCAACGGGCTCGGCGCCGCCGTGAAGAAGCGCGAGGACACCCACAAGATGGCCGAGTCCAACAAGGCCTTCGCGCACTACCGCTGGTAGTCGCTTCCCCCATCGAGAACCGAGAGAAGACTGAGCCTTATGGCTACCACTTCACTTGACCTGGCCAGGGTCCGCAACATCGGGATCATGGCCCACATCGACGCGGGCAAGACGACCACCACCGAGCGGATCCTGTTCTACACCGGTGTGAGCTACAAGATCGGTGAGGTCCACGACGGCGCTGCCACGATGGACTGGATGGAGCAGGAGCAGGAGCGCGGCATCACCATCACGTCGGCCGCGACGACCTGCCACTGGCCGCTCGACAACGTCGACCACACCATCAACATCATCGACACCCCGGGCCACGTCGACTTCACCGTCGAGGTGGAGCGTTCCCTGCGCGTGCTCGACGGTGCCGTGACGGTGTTCGACGGGGTGGCCGGTGTCGAGCCCCAGTCCGAGACGGTGTGGCGCCAGGCGGACCGCTACGGCGTTCCGCGTATCTGCTTCGTCAACAAGCTCGACCGCACCGGCGCGGACTTCTTCCGCTGCGTCGAGATGATCGTCGGCCGCCTGGGTGCGCAGCCGCTGGTCATGCAGCTCCCGATCGGCGCCGAGTCCGACTTCCAGGGCGTCGTGGACCTGGTCCGCATGAAGGCCCTGGTCTGGTCGGCCGAGGCCGCCAAGGGCGAGATGTACGACGTCGTCGACATCCCGGCCGACATGCAGGAGCAGGCCCAGGAGTGGCGCGGCAAGCTGCTCGAGGCCGTCGCCGAGAACGACGAGGAGCTGATGGAGCTGTACCTGGAGGGCGAGGAGCCCTCCGAGGAGCAGCTGTACTCGGCGATCCGCCGTATCACCATCGAGTCCGGCAAGGGCGAGGGCACCACCGTCACCCCGGTGTTCACCGGCACCGCGTTCAAGAACAAGGGCGTCCAGCCCCTGCTCGACGCGGTCGTGCGCTACCTGCCGTCGCCGGTCGACATCGAGGCGATCGAGGGGCAGTCCCCCTCCGACGCCGACGAGGTCATCAAGCGCAAGCCGTCCGAGGACGAGCCGCTGGCCGCTCTCGCCTTCAAGATCGCGAGCGACCCGCACCTCGGCAAGCTCACCTTCATCCGGGTCTACTCGGGTCGCCTGGAGTCCGGCACGCAGGTGCTGAACTCCGTGAAGGGCAAGAAGGAGCGCATCGGCAAGATCTACCGGATGCACGCGAACAAGCGTGAGGAGATCGACAGCGTGGGCGCCGGCGACATCGTCGCCGTCATGGGTCTGAAGCAGACCACCACCGGCGAGACCCTCTGCGACGCGTCCGCTCCGGTGATCCTGGAGTCCATGGACTTCCCGGCCCCGGTGATCGAGGTCGCCATCGAGCCGAAGTCCAAGGGCGACCAGGAGAAGCTGGGTGTCGCCATCCAGCGTCTGGCCGAGGAGGACCCGTCCTTCCAGGTCAAGACGAACGAGGAGACCGGGCAGACCATCATCGCGGGCATGGGCGAGCTGCACCTTGAGGTGCTGGTCGACCGGATGAAGCGCGAGTTCAAGGTCGAGGCGAACGTCGGTAAGCCGCAGGTGGCCTACCGCGAGACCCTGCGCAAGGCCGTCGAGAAGGTCGACTACACGCACAAGAAGCAGACTGGTGGTTCCGGCCAGTTCGCGAAGGTGCAGATCGCGGTCGAGCCCCTCGAGGGCGACGGCTACGAGTTCGTCAACAAGGTCACCGGTGGCCGCATCCCCAAGGAGTACATCCCCTCGGTGGACGCCGGCTGCCAGGAGGCCATGGAGTTCGGCGTGCTGGCGGGCTACCCGCTCACCGGCGTGCGGGTGACGCTGCTGGACGGCGCCTACCACGACGTCGACTCCTCCGAGATGGCGTTCAAGATCGCCGGCTCCATGGTCTTCAAGGAGGCCGCCCGCAAGGCCAGCCCGGCCCTGCTGGAGCCGATGATGGCCGTCGAGGTCACCACGCCCGAGGACTACATGGGCGATGTGATCGGTGACATCAACTCCCGCCGTGGCCAGATCCAGGCCATGGAGGACCGCGCCGGCGCCAAGGTCGTCAAGGGCCTGGTTCCGCTGTCGGAGATGTTCGGTTACGTCGGTGACCTGCGCAGCAAGACCTCCGGTCGCGCGAGCTACTCGATGCAGTTCGACTCCTACGCCGAGGTTCCCAGGAACGTCGCCGAGGAGATCATCGCGAAGGCCAAGGGCGAGTAGCGCACGTTTCGTGGCGCTATCCACCCATTAGGCTGGAGCACAACAAGGCCTTCGGGGTCTCCCGTCACCGGGCGCGCGCCGCGCGGTGACGGGCCCCGGCAGCCCGCCCACCCAGGTACGAAACGGTCAAGGGCGTCCCCTCGGGGTCCTGACCGGTTCGGCACGACCACCTGAACCCCTCCGCGGAGCGCGGGGGAGTACAGCACCAGTCCACAGGAGGACCCCAGTGGCGAAGGCGAAGTTCGAGCGGACTAAGCCGCACGTCAACATCGGCACCATCGGTCACATCGACCACGGTAAGACCACCCTTACCGCGGCGATCACCAAGGTGCTGCACGACGCCTACCCCGACATCAACGAGGTCTCGGCGTTCGAGAACATCGACAAGGCTCCTGAGGAGCGCCAGCGCGGTATCACCATCTCCATCGCGCACGTCGAGTACCAGACGGAGTCCCGTCACTACGCCCACGTCGACTGCCCGGGTCACGCGGACTACATCAAGAACATGATCACCGGTGCTGCCCAGATGGACGGCGCCATCCTCGTGGTCGCCGCCACCGACGGCCCGATGCCGCAGACCAAGGAGCACGTGCTCCTGGCCCGCCAGGTCGGCGTTCCGTACATCGTCGTCGCCCTGAACAAGGCCGACATGGTGGACGACGAGGAGATCATGGAGCTCGTCGAGCTCGAGGTCCGTGAGCTGCTCTCCGAGTACGAGTTCCCGGGTGACGAGGTTCCGGTCGTCCGCGTCTCGGCGCTGAAGGCGCTCGAGGGCGACGAGCAGTGGGCCCAGTCCGTCCTCGACCTGATGAAGGCCGTGGACGAGTCCATCCCGGAGCCCGAGCGTGACGTCGAGAAGCCGTTCCTGATGCCGATCGAGGACGTCTTCACGATCACCGGTCGCGGTACGGTCGTCACCGGCCGTATCGAGCGCGGTGTCCTCAAGGTCAACGAGAACGTCGACATCATCGGCATCAAGACCGAGAAGACCTCGACCACCGTCACCGGTATCGAGATGTTCCGCAAGCTGCTCGACGAGGGCCAGGCCGGTGAGAACGTCGGTCTGCTCCTCCGCGGCATCAAGCGCGAGGACGTCGAGCGCGGCCAGGTCATCATCAAGCCGGGTTCGGTCACCCCGCACACCGAGTTCGAGGCCCAGGCCTACATCCTGTCGAAGGACGAGGGTGGCCGCCACACCCCGTTCTTCAACAACTACCGCCCGCAGTTCTACTTCCGTACCACGGACGTGACCGGCGTGGTGACCCTCCCCGAGGGCACCGAGATGGTCATGCCGGGCGACAACACCGAGATGAAGGTCGAGCTCATCCAGCCGGTCGCCATGGAGGAGGGCCTGAAGTTCGCCATCCGCGAGGGTGGCCGGACCGTGGGCGCCGGCCAGGTCACCAAGATCGTCAAGTGACCCGGTCCGCCTCTTGAGGCACCGCTGACCTCTCGGTCGGCGAAAGGGCCCGTACGACTCACGTCGTACGGGCCCTTTCCGTTGCCCACCGCGTTGCCCGTTGCCCGTGCCCGGCGGTGCTCCGAGGTGCCGGAGCGGCTCACGGCCCGGCCGGCCGGGCGCCCTCGCGCGGCCCGGCCGCCGGCGGCCGGGCCGCCAGGCGTCCCGCGGCCCATCGGACCGGGGCCGCGCACAGCGGACCCAGCCGCAGCAGGAGCGCGGTCGGCAGGAACAGCGCGTCGCAGGCGACCATGACCAGCGACAGGAAGGGGATGCCGAGCAGGACGGCGATCCCCAGGTGCTCGGCGATCAGCGCCACCAGCAGCACGTTCTTGATCCGGCTGAAGAGCGTGAAGGGGAAGGCCACCTGGAGCACGACCGTCAGGTGCCCCAGCAGCATGACCAGCACCGCGTTGGCGGCGAGCGCCCCGGACAGCCACGGCCAGGGCGTGAAGTAGTCCAGGTGCAGCACGTAGTGCAGGGCGGTCCCCTCCTGCCACCGGCCGCCCTGGATCTTGTACCAGCCCGCCGTGGAGTAGATCAGGCAGACCTGCGCCGCGATCACCAGCAGCGCGCAGTTGTGGACCATGGCCGCGCAGCCGTCCAGCAGGGTGCGCACCTCGTGCCGGGGGAGCCGGCGGTTCACCGCGTATCAGAGGCCGTGGACGGCCCACAGCGTCCACAGCAGCAGCGGCCAGCCCGGCGCGAGGACCGCTCCCGGGCCGAACGCCCACAGCAGGAGCAGGCCCGTCACCGACCACAGGGCGATGCCCGTCCGGTCGGGGCTGTTCCGGTCCCCCCGGCCGCGGGCGCGGCGCGCGTCCAGGGACCACACCTGTGCGCAGCGGACGAACACCAGGTAGATCACCATGATGCGGATGATGTTGTCGCCGCCGTCCCCCACCAGGGTGTTGCGGTTCTCCAGCGACACCACACCCACCAGGAGGAACACCGACGCGGTCCGGGTGCGCCAGCCGACCAGCACGGCGAGGGCCGCCGCGATCGCCAGGGCGTAGACGATCTCGAACCACAGCCGCCCGCCCCACCAGCTCAGCACGGTGAAGCCGCCGCCCTCCTGGAGGAGGGTGAGGGCCATGTCGAACGACAGGGGGCTGCGGTCGCCGTACAGCACACGGCGGTGCGGCCACTCCCGCAGGAGGAAGGCCGTGACGACGGCGGCGAAGGCGATGCGGAACAGCGCGGCCTGGTACGGGGCCTGGGTGGTGCGGGCGGCATCGGCGGCCCGTGCGAGGCGGGTGCGAGGCCGGTGGGCCGGGGACGCGGGCTGTGCCGTGACCGTGGCCGCGGGGCCGGGGCCGGGGCCGGGGTCGGTGGTCGTCGCCGTGGTGGTGTTCAACTCACAGTCCCTCGTGGTCTCGGTCCGTCACGGGCCACCACGGCAGCGTCCGGTGCGAGACGGCGCCCGGCCCCGTTCCCTGAGCGGGCCGCCAGGGGTGCGGCACCATCGTGAAGCGGGCGCCGACCTGGAGGGCGACGATCCGCCGCCCCCGCCACTCGCGCCCGATCCGCTGGAGGGCGACGCGCTTGAGGTAGGCGGTGGCCAGCTCCGCGCGTACGCCGGTGTCCCGGTCGCTCGTGCCGTGCGTGGCGACGTAGGAGTCCCAGGCGCGGCGGAGCATGTTCTGGTGCACATGGCTGGGGGCCAGGCTGCCCCTGATCTCCCCGATGTCCCGGGCGGTGAGGTTCATCCACGCCGAGGTGCGGTGGCCGCCGTTCTCGTCCCCGGTCCGCACCCGGGCCAGGACGACCTCGTTGCGCTGCAGGGGGTTGGGCGCGAACAGCTTCCAGTCCTGGCCGAACTCGGGCTGGACGTAGGCGTCGATCCGCTCGCCGTACCGGGCGGTGACGGCGTTGGGCGGGGCGACGTTCAGGAAGAGCATGGCCAGGTGCGTCAGCGTGACGGCCGCCAGGACGAGGGCGGCCACCACCGACACGCCGGTCGACACGCCCGCCGACCACGGCGCGGGCCGGCGGGCGCCGCCGCCCGTTCCGTCCTCCGGTCCGCCGCGGCGGACCGGACCCTCCCCCTCGCCGGAGGCCGTGCGAGGGGGAGGGAAGGCCGTGCCCGGCGGTGTGCCGGTTTCCTGCCGCGGGAGCGCGGTCACGAGTTGTTTCCGCCGCCGGCCGCCTGGTTGGCCGAGAGCGGGCAGTTGTCCACGCGCACGCCCTGGTAGTCGATGTCGGGGTGGGCGTCGCTGAGCAGGTCGGCCACGTTGTTCGCGGCGTCGCCTCCGTACCACTGCGGGTTGTCGACGACCTGGAACAGCGTCGGGTCGGTCGGCGCGTTCTGGTTGATGCCCTGGGGTGAGCGCGGGGGCGGCGCGCCGAACACGCTGCTGTAGGTCTCGTTGCCGGTGTAGCCGGTCGGCCCCCAGGCCTCGGGGTAGTTGTTCTTCCAGAAGCCCGGCGAGCACCACTGGGCCGCGCCGCCGTTGGTGGTGGTGCCGTTGGTCGTCATGCCGGTGGTCGTGCCGTTGGTTGCCGTGCCGGTGGTCATGCCGGTGGTCATGCCGTTGGTGGCCGTGCCGTTGGTGGTGGTGCCGCCGTTGGAGCCGCCGATGAGGCCGATGAGACCGCCGCCGGACATACCGACCAGGACCGGGCGGTTGGAGTTGTCCTGGGTGCACTGCTTGCTGTTGTCGCCCTGGCATCCGTCGACCCGGTTGGACTTCGACTTGCTGTTCCGGCGTGAGTTGTCGACGGAGTGCTTGGAGATCTCCGTGCGGTGCTTGGAGTTGTCGGTGTTGTGGTGCTTGGAGTGGTCCGGATGCCGACCGTGGCCTCCGGTGTGCTCGTGCCCGCGATCTCCGCGGTCGCCCCGGTCTCCGCCGTGTCCGCCGTGCCTCGCGCCGGGGTGCTCCCAGCCCATCGCCTCGGCGGCGGTGACGCCGCCCAGCAGCAGAGTGCCCACCGAGCACCCGATGAGCAGGGCTTTCGCAGCTCTCATGAATCTCCCGCCTTCCTGACCGGGACAGACGACAACACCTGTGTGATATCGCTTTAAACATGCAGGAAAGTAACGGGCCGTCATGAGTGGGTAAGCAGCCCGCGCGGAGTCCGGCGGGCTTCCACCCGTCCGGGTATCCGGTGGTGGGGCAAACGGCGGTCACCCTCCGGTCGCTTTCCGGCACCGTCTGAAACCGTCCAGGCGCGAGCCGGTCTCCACCGTTGTTCCTGCCCGCTCCGACAGGCGAACAGAACGGTCTCCCAAGGCCGTTCGGCCGGTCCCGGCTGGCTAGGATCGCCGGTGCCGCCCAGGGACGCCCCGGGCGGCTCCGATTCGCGAGGGGAGCGGGAATGCGCAGGACGACCGCCGGACTGGCCCTGATCGTGTCCGGTGTGCTGCTGACGGGATGCGGCGGCGGGGACGACGGGGGAGCCGAGGGGAAGCCCGCCCCGTCGGCCTCCGGGAGCGAGGAGCCGGGCGGTGGTACGGGCGGCGGAGGCGCGGGCGGCGAGGTGGTGCGCGAGGTGACACTTGAGGTCCAGGGAACCGGAAAGACGCAGATCGCCTATGTCGCCGACGGGAACAGGACCGAGCAGGTCACGCTCCCGTGGAAGAAGACGGTCGAGCTCTCCCTGACGAAGGCCGAGCAGGAGGTCGGCGTCCTGGTGTCGGTCGTACCCGGCTCGGTCCCGGGCGACGACGGCATGCTCAGGCCCGCGCCCTGCACCATCACCGTCGACGGCGAGAAGGTCGACGACAACCAGGACGGCAAGGACGTCCTGGGCTGCAAGCACAAGGTGAAGTGAGGGACCTCAGCAGATCTTCCGCGACTCGCTTTCGGTAGCGCAAGGGCCGCTGACCGGCGGGGGCCGACGCTGTCAGACGCCGTTGGCGTCCACGAGCCGAAGGAAGCCTTCGGCAGGTCGGATGAGCCAGCGGAGGTGGTCGGCTATCCGGCCCACGGCCTGCGGATCGCGGATGATCACGCCAACCTCGATGTTGTCGCGCAGGGCCCTGTCGGTGAGGTTCGCACTGCCGAGCAGGGCGGTGTGCCGGTCGGCGACGAGCGCCTTCGCGTGTAGGGTGCCGTCCACCCGGTGCCAGACCCGGACGCGTCCGTGGAGCGATGCGAAGGCCCGGGCGGCCGCCGTGGACTCCTCCAGCAGCAGATCGACCAGGACGCCCCGCCGCACGGCCTGACGCAGTTCGCGCACAACGTCGTCGACGCCGTACGCGGCGAAGCTGGCGACGAGCAGCGATTCCCGGGCGGACCGTATGACGTCGACGGCCACGCCGCTCGTCAACCGCACCGGTACGGACGGGCTCACCGGTCCGCTCACGACCGGTTCGACGAGCCGGTCGGGACGGCATACCTCGTACTGTAGGGCGGCGGCCTCCAGCGCCAGGGCCATGGACGCCCCGGTGAGTTCCAGGACCTCTTCCCGCCAGGCGCGCCGTATGTGGTCCAGGTGGTGCGTGAGCCCTGAGGCCAGGAGTTCGGCGGCGAACCGGTCGAGGGCCGGGTCGTCGGGGCCCAGGGCACCGCGCAACGCCCCGGCCCAGTCATCGACCCGGTCCCGCGGGAGCCGCCTGGCGAGGCCGGCGAGGAGCCCGGCCAGGGTGGGTGTCACGGAAGGAAGGCTCCGAGACCACTGGCGAGGGTCTCGACCAGGAGGGAACGGTCCAGGTAGTGATTGCCCCGTTCGCACGAGGTCTCGGCGGCGAAGAGGCAGGCGTGGCAGGCCGCGCCGTGGAGGCGTCCGTGGACCCGCGGGTCGTGCTCCGCGCACATCGGGTCGGAGCTGCACAACCGGGCGGCCGACAGGGCGTGCTCGATGGATGCTCCCAGGCTCTCGTGCCGGCCGAGTGAGACCAGGCCGCCCAAGGTGCCCTCACTGTCGGGCGCGGCGGTGTAGAGCAGGATGCCCGCCATGGGCTCGTCCCCGGAGCGGGCGTAGACGCGCTCGGCGATGCCGGAGGCCCCGTAACCGCACTCCAGGGCCAGCTCCCGGATCAGGGTGTGGGCGAAGGTGTGCAGCAGGACGTAGCGGATGCCGGGCCACTGGGGTTCGGTGATGCCGCGGGCCAGGCACCATGTCCGGTGGGCACTGCGCAGGACCTTCTCCCGGTCGAGGACGGCGGGGTCCTTCTCCCAGGCGGCCACCCGCTTCTCGTCGAAGGCCAGGAATATGCCCTCGCCGCGCAGTTCTGCGCACGGTACCCAGGTCGGTGCCTCACGGGAGAGCGGGGCGGCCCGCTGTACCGCCGGGTCGTCGCTCTGGGGCAGCCACTCGGGTGCGTCGATGCGGGTGAAGCCGGTGAGCGCGGCGACCTCACGCAGCCGGTGGACGAGGACGACCCGCTGGAGCCAGCCCGAGGCCTTGGCGGGCGCCGGTTCGTGCTCGGTGGTGAAGTCGGGCAGGTCGTAGCGGTGGAGTGCGGTGAAGGCCCGCCACTCGGGGGTAGCCAGGTCGAACTCGTCGTCCTCGGAGGGCTGCCCCGCCTCTCCCGCGGCGACGCGCGAAGCCTCTCCGGTGACCGCCGTCCACACCCTGTCGACGCCGTACGGCTCCAGCTCGGGCCAGCACGCCTGGGTGGGCAGCAGCATCTTGGCGGCTTCGGCGGGGATGGCCGCCAGTGGGGAGAGGAAGCGCCAGTGCTCGCGCACGGCCTGGGCCAGCGGCTCCAGGGCGCGGGGCAGGCTGAACACCCTCAGCTGGGAGGCGAACCAGCTGTTGGTGGCGCCGAGCGCGATCGTGCGCACCTTCTCGCCACACTCCTCGAAGGTGCCCAGGTGGGGGTGGTGGCCCCGGCAGGCGGGCAGTTCTCGCTCTCCCCGTGCGCCCATCGCCTCGGCCATGGAACGTGCGTTGACCCCCTCGCAGGAGCACCGGACGAAGATGTTGGCGGCCTCGCCCATGGTGCCGCGTTCGAGGAGCTCCAGGGTGCAGCTGTCCGGGTGCGGGGCGCCGCGGTGGACGAAGTACATCCAGGGGAAGTCGTCCAGGTGCCCGGCCGGGCAGGCGAGCAGGAAGCGGGCGGGTACCGCGGTGGGTCTGCGGCGGCCCTGGCCGTGGCAGTTGTGGACGTAACGCGTCTCCTCGGGGCGGTAGAAGTTCTCGACCAGCTCGAACAGACCGGAGGAGGCGGGCGCCAGCCGGTTGCACTGCTCACGGGAACAGCGCAGCCAACGCGGGAAGAGTGCGACGGGGACGCCGACGCGGGCCCACTCGTCGAAGGGATTTGCGGTCTCGGGCAGATGGGGCGGGGTGCGCAGTGTGGCGACCTGGGGGCCGAGGCGTCGGCGCACGGCGGCCAGCAGCCGGTCCTCGGTGAGTGGCTTGGCCTTCTCCAGTTCCCAGTGGTCGAGGCCGAGGACGATGGTGGAGAGGTTGGGCAGGTCGGTGACCGAGCCGATGCCGTAGGTGTGCAGCAACTGACTGGGACGGAGCTCGCCCACGCGCAGCGGCCCGTTGGCTGGTGCGGTCACGGCTGCTCCCGGGAGTCGTCGTTCGGTTCTTCGGTCTGCGGGCGGGGAACGAAGGGCGGCTCCGCGGCGTGTTCCTGGCCGGTGTCGCCCAGGAACAGCAGCCGGACCGGTGGTTCGACCTCGCGCAGTGAGGTGGGGCAGGTCATCAACTGCCAGCGGGTGCCGTCCGGCTCCCGCAGCAGGGGGGTCACATCGCCCTGGCGCCTCGCCGTCCGGTAGCCGAGGACGGCGCCGGGCGCCTTGCGGCGCTGCTCCCAGTAGTCCAGGCGCTGATCGAGGCGGTTGCGGACCTCGTTGCCCACGCGCTGGTCGTCGGTGACGCCCTCAGCCCGGCGCTGGAGGTAGCGCACCACGTGGTCGGCCAGTTCGCCGCGGGTGTCGAAGAACTGCGCGCCGCGGTTGGCGTTGTACTCCTGTTTCAGGTCGCGGACGAGGGAGGCCAGTACGCCGGTGAGCCCCCGGTCGACGGCGCGGTCGGCGAAGGGGGTTACGGAGAGGGCTTCCACGTGCTGGTAGACGGAGGCGTGGAAGGACTCGAAGGTTTCGTAGTGCGACAGGTCCCGCGGGCGGGCCCAGTTGAGGACGGTGAACACCAGTCCCGGATCCCGTCGGCCGACGCGGCTGGTCGCCTGGATGTACTCGGCCGTGGACTTGGGCTGGTTGTTGACGATCATCACACCGAGCCGGGAGACATCCACGCCCACCGCGATCATATTGGTGGCCAGCAGCACGTCGATGGGGCGGGGCGACCCCTTGGGCCGGTCGGTGAAGGTCAGTTCGAGCTTCTCCAGGACGCCGGGGATGGCGTCCGAGGACATGCGCGAGGTCAGCTCGGCGACGTTGTCGGCGTGCCGTCTGGCGAGGCCGCGCCGGTCGGTCCGGGTCAGACGGGTGGAGATGTCGTCTTCCACCAGGCGCCGCATGCCGCCCAGGTCCCGCAGGCTGTTGAAGTAGCCGACCAGGGTCATGTACGGGTCGGTGATCTCGCTGCGGCCGTAGCGGTCATGGAGTAACTGGGCCGCGGCGAGCTGTGCGACGTACACGCGAATGGCCACCGACTTGGTGCGCACCCCCTGCGCGCAGATGCCGACGTAGCGGCGGCCCGGCTTGACCGAGGTGGGCCGGCGGCGGGCGAAGAAGTTGTCGTCGGCGTCGAGCCCGGGAGGTGGGAAGACCGCGGTGCGGCGCTTGAAGAGGTCGTTGATCTGCCGATGGGCGCGGCGGACGGTCGCGGTGGAGGCGATGATCTTCGGCCTCACCGTGCGCCCCGGCTCGATGTCCCAGGTGGCGAGCCGGTCGATGGCGGCCTCGTACAGCCCGACGAGGGAGCCGAGTGGGCCGGAGATCAGGTGCAGCTCGTCCTGCACGATCAGATCCGGCGGACGTACGCGTGGTGCGTCGACGGTACGGGCCGCCGGGTGGTTGCCGTGGGCCGGGTGGCTGGAGCGCTCCCACTCGCTGTCCGCGGCGTCGGCGGTGACGTAGCCGTGCCGGGTGCAGCGGCGTGCGACCTGGCCGAACAGGGTCTGGGTCTCACCCCGCCAGGGGAGCTGGGCGAACTTGTCGACGGTGGCGATGACCAGGCTCGGCGGCAGCCGGTAGATCTCCTCGTCCACGACGAGGACGGGGAGTCCTCGCTCGTCCGGTGCCGTCGCGCCGAAGGCCCCCTCGCCGAAGGGGCAGTGGAAGATGTCGGGACAGGTGATGAAGGTGCGGCGGAGCACGGGGTCGACGGTGATGTCCCGGCCGGCGTCGAGCCTGGTGCCGCACCAGGGGCAGCTGGTGAGCTGGTGGGGGGAGCCGGTGCGGCCCCGGAAGCCGCGCCCTCTGTCCTTGCGGCGGTCCTTGAGCCAGGTGTCCGCCTGCTCGGTGGTGTTGGGCGTGACTCCGCCGCCGACCCATAGGCCGATGCGGAAGGGGTTGGCGCCCCAGCGGTTCGGCTCCTGGCGGCGGATCGTCTCGCAGGCGCAGATCAGCGCGGTGGCGCGCTGGAACTGCTGGATGGTGAGCAGCCGCAGGGTGTAGCGCATCAGAACGGCCACGCCGTGCTCGGCGTCCAGACCGCCGAGGCCGGGCCTGCGCCGCCGTATGGCCAGGGTGAAGGCGGTGAGGCCGAGGTAGGCCTCGGTCTTGCCGCCGCCGGTTGGGAACCAGAGCAGGTCGGCCAGGGCCTGGTCGTCGTCGGCGCGGTCGGGGTGGGACGGGTCGGCGAGGGAGGGGAGGCCGAGCAGGATGAATGCCAGCTGGAAGGGGCGCCAGCTGCGGTTCTTCGGTACGTCCTCGGCCTCGACGGCCGCGTCCAGGGGGAGGTCGGGGTCGCGGCGGCGGGCGGCTGCGGCGAGGGTGTGGACGCGCTGCAGCCACATGGCGCGGTTGGCGAACCGGAAGGCGTCGAAGGCGGCCGGTTCCGCGAGTAGGGCTATGCCCTCCTCGATGCGCTCGGCGGCCTCCCCCGCGTGCTCCAGGGCTCTGCGGGCCTCCTCGCCGTACCCGTCGAGGCGGGCGGAGGGGTCCGCGGTCCTCTCCTGGGCACGGGCGATCCAGGACCGGTACCCCTCGACGAGGGGTCGCAGTGCGCCCTGCAGCGCCGCGGGGCTGTCCTTCTCGCACAGTTCTTTCATGTCCAGCACGAGGTCGCGCAGTTCGGAGAGGTCCGCGTCCTGCTCCGAGTGCGGGTCCGGGACGTCGGTGTGCGGAACCTCGTACGAGGGCGCGGCGACGGTGGAGATCTCCATGGCGCGCAGCGGGTCGTCGGGGTCGGATACGACGTGCACCCCGGTGCCGTGTCCGACGGCGAATTCCGGGTGGAAGCGGTATGCCATCGCCAGCGACCGGCGTTCGGCCCGGTCGGCGGTGTCACCGCCGGGCCGGTCGGTGGCACGGCGGGGGAGGAAGGGAGCGGTTCCCGGAGCGCCGCCGACGGTCAGCCGGGCCTGGAAGAGCCAGTTGCGGGTGCCCGAGCGCCCCTCGTCCTTCTGACCGTTGACGAGGAAAAGGGAGACGAGCCAGTCCCCGTCGTGCCTGCGGGCCCTGCCGCGGACGACGACGCGGGGGAACTCCTCGCGCAGTACGGGTTTCGCCTTGATGGGCCCTTCCTCCAGCAGCTTCACCGTCACGGGGCCGGAGAAGGGCCGCCGGTGCCAGACCCTGCCCGCCTGCTCCGGGTCCTGTGAGGGGCCGGGCTCGTAGCGGGCCCACGAGCAGTGCACCCTCAGCTCGTCCACCGAGCCGTCGACACGGACGGTCAGGCCCAGGGCGGAGGGCTGGAGGCTGGGCACGTTGGGCGCGTCGGGGTCGCGGTCGCCCTCCTCGGCGTCCGGGATCGCGGCCACCGGGCCCTCGTCCAGCTCGTCCGGCTCGATCGCGTGCCCGGCCGGTGTCACTTCGCCGTCGGAGACAGCGCCGCCCGGCGCGAGCCGCCCGATGATGTAGTGGTCGGTCGGATTGCCGGGCAGTTCCTCCGTCTCGCCCCCGATGGGGCCGAGCAGGTCGGTGACGACGAGCTCGGCCAGCTCGTCCCTGATCCGCTGCGGTGTGGGCGCGGCGAGGACCGGCTGGTCACCGGTGCCCGCGGGCGGGGAGATGTCGCTGTGCTGGCTCACACCGCCACACCCTAGTGACGGCCGCTGACAACGGGCAGGGTTTCCGGCACGCAAGGTGATCAGACTCTTCCCCGGAGGGCCGAACGATCGCTACCGTGAGCCACGGTACGCGTACGGGGAGATGCGGGGGAGCAGATGACCGACGGACCGAACGGGGGTTTCCCGCACCAGTACCCCCTGGGTGGCGCTCTGGAGGAGTTACCCATGGGGGACGGCGGCCACCGGGGTGACTACGGCGAGCAGTTCGTCCGGGCCCTGGCCGCCGCCGCCAACCTGGACGCCTCCCGCCGCGACCGCGACCGGGTGGGTGTCGACTGGAGCCTCGGCTACCCCGGCCGGGCCGGTACCCGCAGGTTTCCGTCCATCGAGGTCCAGGTGAAGTGCTGGTCCACGCCCAACGACGACCCGGAGACGCTGCGCTATCCGCTCAGGGTCAAGAACTTCAACTGGCTCGCGGGGCGCGATTGGCAGCTCCCCCGCTTCCTCTTCCTCGTCATCGCGCCGGTGGAGGCGAGCCAGTGGGTCCGCGTCACTCCCGACGCGCTGCTGATGCGCCACGCCGCGTACTGGGCGTCCTTCCACGATCTGGAGCCGCTTCCGTCGGAAAGGCGTGAGAACAGCACGTACACGGTGGATGTGCCCCGGGCGAACCTGCTGACCGTCGACGCGCTGCACGGCCTGTTCGCCGAGGACTTCCGCGAAGCGCTGGTGGGGTCATGACCGCGATCACCGACGCCGAGTTCGAGCAGGCCGCCGGGACGGCTCCGAAAGCCGTTCTGAGGTATCTGCGGGCACGTGGCTGGGGATTCGCCCGGGATTTCGGCCGTGGACAACTGTGGGAGCTGCGCACGGCCGACGACCACGGCCCGCCGTTCCAGGTCCTGGTGCCGATGGAGCGGCAGGTCCGCGACTACCAGGGCAGGGTCGCCGATCTCCTGGAGACGCTGTCCGCCGTGGAGGGGCGCCGCCCCGCCGAGATCCT
The DNA here is from genome assembly GCF_046614825.1 of Streptomyces nanhaiensis. Classification (NCBI taxonomy): domain Bacteria; kingdom Bacillati; phylum Actinomycetota; class Actinomycetes; order Kitasatosporales; family Streptomycetaceae; genus Streptomyces; species Streptomyces nanhaiensis. The sequence continues at coordinate 7,621 of NZ_JBKJFM010000032.1, read as the reverse complement.
GCGGGAGATGTCCCTGCCCCCCGCCGACTGGCAGTACCTGCGGCTCGCCCCGCCGGGCCCGTCCGGTACGGCTCCGCTGGTGGATCTGGTACCCGCGCTGGCAGGGCTGCGGGACCTGATGACGGCAGCCGCGGCGGCGACGGTGGCCACCGAGCCGCAACCGGTGCAGCCCGCGCAGAAACCGCAGAGAGTCAAGGACTACGTGGCCTCGGTGCGTCTGGACCAGACCCGGGTCGGCAGTTACGTGATCGCCGCGCACACTCCGCTGTCCGAGCCGCCCGCCCAGCCGGAACTGCCCCTGCCCGACGCGTTGCCGCAGGAGCCGTTCGAGCGCCTGGTGTCCCGCCGCCTGTACGCGGGTGTGGTCTGCGCCCGTCAGGCCGCCGAACGCTCGGTGGCCGGCGACTCGCTGGACGATTTCGCCCGGTACGTTCACGCGGGGCTTTCCGCGAACCTCTGCGAGGCCCTGGTGAGGATCGCGGGCGAGGAACGCAGGGGTTACCGGTTGAGCTTCGCCTGGTCCGCCGATCTGCCCGTTGAACAGAGCACTCCCCCGGTCGCCATCGGTCAGCGTCTCCTGGAGGCTCTGGAGGAGGGCGCCAAGGATCTGCGGGCACGCCTCGGCCGGCGGGGTGTGAGGGTGCGGGGCACTGTGGTCCGGTTGCGTCGGGATTTCCCGCGTGGCCCGGGCGAGGTCACGGTCTCCGGCTATCTGGTGGACGAGGACGACCGGACTCGCCGGGTGCGGATGACTCTCGGCAGGGAGCACTACGACAGGGCCGCCCTTGCCCACAAGGAAGGGCACGAGGTGATCGTGGAAGGCGATCTCACGGTCCACGGCACCGCCGCACGCATGGAGCGGGTCACCGGTTTCCACCTCCAGTACGTGGACGATTGACGTGACGCCGAGCGGTGGCAGGACCGCTCCGGACGTCTGCGCCGACCTGCCCGTGCGGAAGGAGCACCGTATGCCCGGTGACAGCGGTGCCTCGTCGGAGGCTCCACGTTGGCGTCGTACAGGGCGACGAAGGCCATGCGTCAGATCAGTCCCATCTCTTGGCCCAGTTGGGTGAGTTCCTCCGCGGCCTCGCGGCGGCGCTCGTCGTCGCGCCGCTTGTACTCCAGCAGTGAGGAGGCCGGGATCCTCCGGTGTTTGCCGACCTTGCGGTACTCGATCTCGCCGGCTTGCAGGAGCCCGATGAGGAACGGCCGTGAGACGTTGAGCAGGTCGGCCGCCTGCTGGGTGGTGAGTTCCGCGTTCTGCGGAACGATGGAGACGCTGCGCCCGGCGGCCATGTGGGCGAGCATGGTCGCCAGTAGCTCCACCGCCTCTCGCGGCAGTGTCAGCGGTTCTGCTCCTTCGCCTTCGACCGTGACGTCGATCTTTGGGGTGTCGCGGTGCCTCTCCAGGTAGCCGCGCACCCGGGACAGGGCACGGTTGGCCGTTTCCGTCTCCTCGGGGGGCAGGCGGACGGGGCGGATGTCTGTCTTGCTCATGTATGGCTCCCTCGGGTGCGGGTGTATGCCGGCAGGGGCCTTCTTCGACACTCCTCCATTATTCGAAGCATACGAAACAACCGCAACAAACGAATGGCCGGATCGTGTTCCTGTCTCTGCCCGGCCGCCGGGGAAGACGGCCTGACAGCAGCCTCTCCACACAAATGCCTCCACCTTCGGGACGTGTCTCGAAGCGGTCATGCCACCAGCGACGGTGGAACGGCGGTGGCCTCGCGGCAGTCGCGGCACAGGCCCGGGGCGGGGGAGCGGAAGGCGCGGTCGCAGCCGTCGCAGTTCTGGAGCGGGTCCGGGCGCGGTGGCCGGGGCGCGGCCGGCGGTGCGCTCGGTAGGTGCGGCGGCAGCAGCGCGGTGAGGCGGTGGGCGAGCAGGGCGGCGGGGTGGCGCAGCGGCTCTGCGGGCAGGCCGGCGGCCAGGGTGCGGCGTACGGCGTCGGGTGCGGCCCCGCGTTCCAGCCAGGCCGCCACGGCGGGGGCCAGGCGTGCCACGTCCCGCTCGGAGAGCAGCAGGCGGGGGTCGTCGCGCCGCAGCTCGGCCAGGATGGCGGTGGCGGCCCGCTCGCGCACCGGGTTGCCGGTGGTGCGGGGCTCGGGCGGCGGCGGTGGGGGCGCGGGCGCCGGTGCCGGGGGAGCGGGAGCCGGTAGCGGCTCGGGCGCGGCGGTACGGGACGGGCGCGGCTTCGGGACGGCGGGACGGACGGCCGCGCGCCCCGCCGTACGTGCCGCCGGGTTGTCGTAGGACACCGTGCGGGTGACCATCCGGCCGCTCGGCAGCCGCTCCCGCTTCCGCGACAGATAGCCGTGCGCCTCCAGCTCGCGCAGTGCGGCGGCGATGCGGGTCTCGCCCTCGGCGAAGCGGGAGGCGAGGGTGCGGATGTCCACTCGCGCGCCGTCGGGCAGCGACTGGATGTGGACGGCCAGCCCGATCGCGGTCAGCGACAGCTCGCGGTGCTGGGCGAGGTGGTTGCCGACGACCGTGAAGCGCTCGGTGTGCCGGGCGGTGACGTGGACGACGCCGCCGCGCGGAACGGCGGACGGCGCGCGCGAGGGCGCGCTAGGCTGCGGCTCAGCCATCGGGAAGCTACCTCTTCCTCGGTGGTCAGGCCCTCGTCCGGGATGGCCGTCCCGGCGGGGGCCGTCGCATGTCTGCGGTGGCGGCGGTGCTCTGCGCGGTGTCCCGCAGTGCTCGCTGGTGCCTGTCGCGGCGAGCCTATGCCGGGGAGTCGGCCGCCACGCCGGTCCGACCCCGCAGCTCACCCGTACGAGTGACAGGAGCCCGGTTGGGTTGGGTGGGGTTCTCTCCCCGGTCCTTTGACGCTTCTGACACCGTGTCTCACCGCCCTTCACTCCACCGGGCCGTGCTCCGCCGCGAGTCGGTGGAACAGCCTGCGGGAGGCGTCGGACAGGGCGGTGACGCATCGAGATCGAGCCGGAGGTCCGGCAGTGGCTGGAACTCCTGCCGGACGACCAGTACGACAAGCTGGAAAGAGCGGCCGACATGCTCGCAGTGCGACCGACCACCTTGGGCGAGCCGTACTCCCGCCACCTCGGTGGCAAGGTGCGCGAGCTGCGTTTCACCATGGACGGCAGCGCGGTGCGCATCACCTACTGGCTCGCTCCCGAGCGACGCATCGTACTGCTGACGGTGTTCCGCAAGACCAGGCAGCGCGAGGTCTTCGAAGTGGAGCGAGCCCGCCAGGCACAGAAGGTGTGCGAGGCCGAGCACGGCCCCGCAGAGCACACCTACGGCCGGACCGAGGAGGAGGGGTTGTGAATCACGCGCAGTGGAGGACCCGCCGGACCAGGAGGCTCCTGGGCGAGACGGTCGAGGAGTCCCCGGCCTACGCCGAGGCCGGGCACGCTTTCGCGCTCGGCCAGGCGGTCTACGACAGGCGTACCGAACTTGGCTTGTCTCAGACCGAGTTGGCCAGGCGTGCCGGAATGACTCAGCCGCAGATCTCCACCATCGAGGGCGGTGACTCGGTGCCGACCCTGCCGCTGCTGACCCGCCTGGCCAAGGCCCTGGACGCCTCGCTGACAGTCGAGCTGGACGGTGACGCCTCGGCGTTCGTCTTCACCCCGCACAGCGGCGGCGACGGCCCGTCCGGCGGGAACGCGCCGTCCGGACGTTCCTCCGCCGCCTGAGCGGCGGCCTCGCAGGCTCCGGCGGGCGTCAGGCGGGCCGGTGGACCTCGTCGCGGTGTGCGATGCGGACGACGTGCACCAGGGCCGGGCGGTCGTGGACGGTGTAGACCACGCGGTGGTCGCCCGCACGCAGCCGTCGCTCGCTCTCGTACGAGCCGGGCAGGGCGGTGGTGTCCGGCGCGTACGGGTCGGCCAGCAGATCGGTGAGCCTGCCCAGGATGCGCAGGGCCCGTTCCCGGTCGAGCGAGCGGAGCCGGTCGCGGGCGGTGGCGGCGAGGCGGACGTCGTACGTCATCGGACGCGCTCCAGCGTCTCGCGCAGCACCTCGTCCAGGCCGTAGGTGCGCTCGTGGAGGGCATCCAGGACGGCGCGGCGGTCGGCGGCGTCCTCCAGCAGGCGCAGCCTGCGCAGGAGTGAGACGGGGACGACGGCCGCGGCCTCCTTGCCGTTGCGGGTGATCACGGTGGGCTCGCCGCGCAGCGCGCGGTCGATGAGGTCGCCGAGGCGGTTGCGCGCGGCGCGGGCGGTCTCGCTGGTCATCGGGGGCGTGTCCATGGTGGTGCGTGCGGTCGGTGTGCGGGTGTGGTGGGTGCGAGCGGGTCAGGGGCGGAGGTCGAGTTCCGCCCAGACCGTCTTGCGCGGCGGCGGCCAGGTCTCCACGCCCCAGCGGTCGGCCAGTGCCTCGACCAGCAGCAGCCCGCGCCCGCCCTCCGCGTCCTCGGGCGCCGGCGGGCCGGGCGCGGTCGGGAGGCGGTCGCCGCGCGCGTCGGAGACCTCGATGCGCAGCGTGACGCCGCCACCGTCACCGCCGTTCCCGGTGACGCGCAGGCCCAGCCGGAAATCCCGACCGGGCACGCGTCCGTGCAGGACGGCGTTGCCCGCCAGCTCGGCGGTGATCTGCGCGGCCGCCTCGGTGGGCAGCCCCTGGTCGGCCAGGTGCGCGACGGTCAGGAGCCGTGCCAGCCGGGCTCCCCGGCGGGTGGGGGAGAGCAGCACGGAGAGGCTCTGGGCGGGGGCCGGGGCAGGGCTCTCGGTTCGGGTGGTCTCTGGAGTCACGTCACCCAGCGTGTCCACTCGTGTCCGCCCCGACCAGGGCTGACGCCTGATCAGGAGAACCCTGTCCGGCTCGTGTGCCGGCCTGTGCGGCCGGTGCGTGAGCACCGGCCCGTCCCGCCCCGCTGCGCGCGGCATTCGACCCTCGGCGCTCGAAACGGGTGAGAACCGGTTTTGCGTATCGCCCGCCCCGGGCGGCTCCGCCCGGCTAGCGTTCGCCGCACGAACGGCACTGCCAGGGGGCGGGATGACGTTGTTTCACGCTGCGCGGAACATATCGCGCGGACAGCAAGCGCATGATCGGAAGACGATCCGGAGTCTTCCGGGACGGGGAAAGCGGACGGGGGGCCGTGCCGCGATCCGCGGGAGGTTCATCGCCTTCGGAGTCTTCGGCGCCTTTCTGCTCGGGGCCTGCTCGGACGGTGGTGCTGGGGCGGAACCGAAGGAGACCGTCACCGTCACGGCTACCGCGACCGCCACCGTGACGGCGGAGCCGGAGATGATCTCCTCCCAGAAGGGCGAGGCCCTCGAAGCGGCCAGGGAGGCCGCCGAGGACGCCGGTTACAACGTCACCGCCCACAATGCCAACAAGGGCGACGCCGAGCCTTCCGGGAAATGGAAGGTGTGTTTCGAGGAGATCGGCTACGGCACCGTCGATTACGGGGCCGTCCGGGAGGGCGCTCTCTGCCCGGAGAAGGACGGCGGCCCGCTCGCCTGGCCCCGGATTCCCGACGTCACCGGCAAGGTCTACGCCATGGCCGTCAAGGCGCTGGCCGAGGTGGGCATCGACGAGGACGACATCGACGTCGAGTCGGCGTACAAGGACGTGTCCGTCTCCGCCGCCGACGTGGAGGGCGACGCGGACGGCTACAAGGTCTGCTTCCAGTCGCCCTCGGCGGGCAAGGACGTCAAGCCCGCCACCGAGGCGAAGCTGACCCTGGTCGAGGGTGACTCCTGCCCGTCGGGCAAGGGCACCTACAAGGACCGGAAGAACGACCCCGACTACACCCCGCCGCCGCCTCCGGCCGCCAGTGGTTCGAGTTCCACCGGCGGTTCCGGCTCCTCGGGCGGCTCCGGCGGTACCGCCCAGTGGAACGGCCAGTGCGAACTGACCTCCCCGGCGGGCAACTGCTACCAGGCGGGCCAGTTCTGCGCCAACAAGCACCTCGGTATGCAGACGCACAACTCCGCCGGCCGGATCATCTACTGCAAGCAGCGCGCCGACGGGCAGCGCTGGAACTACTCGTAAGGGCGTGACCCGGTAGGGGACGCCGGCCACTGAGGCCCCTGTCCGAAGCGCTGGTGGACGCGACCACCGGCGCGACGGGCAGGGGCCTCGTCGTCCCGCCGCGCCCGAGTCCGCCGGTCCCGCTCATGGCTCCGACGGAACGACTGTATGAACTGGAATTTCCTGTTCGAGGGATTTTCCGCCGAATGAGTGCGTTAGTGGACCCTCCGTGCCTAATGTGACTCTCGGTGACGGTGCTCGAACGGGGAGCGGCTGTGCGGGTGCGGGCCGGGACTGTGCGGCCTGTACGGCGTGACGGCTTCGGTTCGGGTCCTGTTGGACACGGGCACGGCGAACACGGAGGGGCTGGTGCACATGGCTGTGGACAACGAGGGCGCGGCACGCGGGAGCCACACCACGGACGGCGCGGACGGCACGTCCTGGGAACCGGACTGGGACGACGAGTACGCACCGGTGGTGAAGGCCGCCGGCCGCCAGATCAAGCTGTGGCGGGAGTCGGCCGGGCTGACCCAGCAGGAGCTGGGCGACGCCATCGGCTACAGCCTGGGCATGGTCTCGGCGGTCGAGCGCGCCAGGCGCCTGCCGCACCCGGAGTTCCTGGGCAAGGCGGACGAGGTCGTGGGCGCGGGCGGCAAGCTCGCCGCGTTGAAGAAGGACGTGGAGGAAGCCCGGTACCCCAAGAAGGTGCGGGATCTGGCCAAGCTGGAGGCCGACGCCGTTGAGTTGGGCGCTTACGGCAGCCACAACATCCACGGCTTGTTGCAGACAGAGGAGTACGCAAGGGCGCTGTTCAACATGCGGCGCCCCGCCTACTCCAAGGATGATCTCGAACGGCATGTGGCGGCGCGTCTGGCTCGACAGAGGATCTTCGAGCGGACACCCACTCCCACACTGGGCTTTGTCCTGGACGAGGCGACGCTCCGACGCCCGCTCGGGGGCAGAATGGTGCTGCGCCACCAGCTCGAACACCTTCTGGAAATCGGTCAGTTGAGGCATGTCGAGATCCAGGTGATGCCGCTGGATCGTGAGGACCACGCAGGGATGGGAGGTCAGCTTCAGGTGTTGAAGCTGAAGGACGGCACAGCGGTGGCGTACTCCGAGGCGCAGCTCATCACCCACCTGGTCTCCGACCCCAAAGAGGTGCAGGTGCTTGAGCTGCGGTATGGCATCATCCGCGCCCAGGCTCTCAGCCCACGGGAGTCCTCGGCCTTCATCGAGAAACTGCTGGGAGAGATCACATGACGCTCAAGCCCTCCGCCGGAGACGGTTCCGCGCCGAACTGGGTCAAGAGCAGCTACAGCGGCAGCGACAACAACGACTGCGTCGAGGTCGCGGCCACCCCTGGCGCCATCCATGTCCGCGACTCTAAGGACATACAGGGCCCGCAGCTCGCCTTCGCGCCTGCCGCATGGGCCGACTTCCTGTCGCGCACGGCAGGCCGCTGACCCCAACAGCCCGCGTCCCGCGTCCGGCTCCGGCCGGGCGCGGGACGCGGGCTGTGAGACCGGTCAGAAGAGTCCGCCGGGAGGTGCGAACAGCCCGTCCTGGAACTTTTCCTCCTCCGAATCTGCCTTCTTCCTCCGCTTCGGAGACGCATTCCTCTGCTTCGGCAGATGCAGCCCGTTTTCCTGCTCCTGCTTGTAGCGGGTGTGGTTGAGGA
>NZ_JBKJFM010000329.1:0-1626 GCF_046614825.1 Streptomyces nanhaiensis | reverse complement strand
GGCTCTGGCCCGTAGTCGGTGGTGACGCCGAGTAGCCATCCGCGATGATCTCGTGATGGATGTCAATTTTCTTATCGGGACGGTGTTTTCCGGGCTGTCGGCACTGGTCGTCGAGGACGTTACGGACGCCGGCGACATGGTGGTGGTCACGGCCCGCACCCGGGATGTGGCGGTCCCGTGTCCGGTGTGCCGAACGCCGGCGGCGAGGGTGCACGGGTACCACCGCCGGACGGTGCGGGACGTGCCGGTCGACGGCCGCCCGGTCGTCCTCCACCTGCGGGTACGAAGGCTGGTCTGCCCTGTCCGGGGATGCGGGCGGCAGACCTTCCGTGAGCAGATTCCCGGACTGCTGAAGCGTCATCAGCGCCGCACTGTGCGTCTCGCCGGGCAGATATCGCAGGTGGCACGGGAGTTATGCGGCCGGGCGGCCGCACGCCTGGCCGCCCTGCTGGCCGTGCCCGTCTCCCGCAGCACCGCACTGCGCCATCTGCGGCGCCTGCCGCTGCCCAAGCAGGCCATCCCGCGGGTGATCGGCGTGGACGATTTCGCCCTGCGCCGCCGCCACCGCTATGCCACGATCGTCACGGATGCCGAGACCGGCCGACGCATCGCGGTCCTGCCCGACCGAGAGATGGCCACCCTGGAGTCCTGGCTGCGCGAGCATCCCGGTGCCGAGGTCGTGTGCCGGGACGGCTCGGCCACCTACGCCGAGGCCGTCCGCCGCGCCCTGCCCGACGCGGTGCAGGTCAGCGACAGATGGCACCTCTGGCGCAACCTCTGCGACAAAGCCCAGCTCGAGGTCCGCGCGCACGCCGGCTGCTGGGCCACCATCAACCCGCCCCGCCCCGGCGGAGTACACGAGCAGACCACCCGCGAACGCTGGAACAAGATCCATGATCTCCTCGGCCAAGGTGTCGGCCTGCTCGACTGCTCTCGCCGCCTGGGCCTGGCCCTGAACACCGTCAAACGCTACGCCCGCATGCCCAAACCCCAGACCCTGCGCCTCACCCCTGCCTACCGGCCCACCCTCGTCGACCCCTACCGCGAGCACCTGCGCCAGCGCCGTGCCGAAGAACCAGCCGTCCCGGTCACCCACCTCCTCGAGGAGATCCGGGAGCTGGGCTACACCGGCAGCGCAAACCTCCTGGTCCGCTACCTCAACCAGGGCCGTGCCGAAGGCGACCGCCCCGTCACCACGGTGCGTCACGCCGGCCGCCTCCTGCTCACCGACCCCGAGAATCTGCGCCCGAAGGAAACGGCCCTGCTGGAGAAGATCGCCGCAGCCTGCCCGGAGATGACCGCACTCGCCGATCTCATACGCGACTTCGCCGCTCTGCTGAAACCAGCCGTGGGCAACGACACGAAACTCACCGAGTGGATCACAGCCGCCCGCGCCGTCGCCCTGCCTCACCTGTGCAGTCTCGCCAACGGGCTCGAGATCGACCGGCCCGCCGTGAACGCCGGCCTCACCTTGCCCTACCACAATGGCCGCACCGAAGGCGCCAACACCCGCACCAAGAGGATCATGAGACAGATGCACGGACGCGCCGGATTCGACCTCCTCCGGCACCGCATCCTCCTGTCCTGACAACTACCCGATGTCACCACCGACTACGGGCCAGAGCC
>NZ_JBKJFM010000328.1:0-1706 GCF_046614825.1 Streptomyces nanhaiensis | reverse complement strand
ACGACGCGGTGCTCGATCGGCTCACCACCGACCGCCTGGACCACGTACTGCGCCCGAAGGCCACGGCCGCCGAACTCCTCGACCAGTACACACGTCACCTCGACCTCGACGCCTTCGTGCTCTTCTCCTCTGCGGCCGCCACCTTCGGCAACGAGGGCCAGGCCAACTACGCGGCGGCAAACGCCCACTTGGACGCGCTGGCACAGCGGCGGCAAGCACGTGGGCTGCCCGCGACCTCGGTTGCGTGGGGTGCCTGGGCGGACTCGGGCATGGCCACGGGGCAGGTGGCGTCCGAGCAGTTGCATCGCAGCGGGTTCCCCGCGATGTCCCCGGAGCTGGCGCTCACCGCACTGGCGGAGGCCGTCGGACGCGGCGAACCGGCGGTGACCGTCGCCGACATCGACTGGGCCCGTTTCGTGCCGGCGTACACCGCCGCCCGGCCCAGCGCGCTGATCTCCGACCTGCCGGACGTACAGGATCTCCTGGCTGCGACCGGATCCGGTGACGCACAGCTCGATGAGGAGTCGCTGGCCGGGCGGCTTGCCGCGCTGTCGGCGCCGAAGCGTGAGGAGCTGTTGCTGGAACTGGTGCGGACGCAGGCGGCGTTGGTACTCGGCTACGCCGGGCCGCAGTCGGTAGCGCCGAACCGTGCGTTCAAGGACCTCGGCTTCGACTCGCTCGGCGCGGTCCAGCTGCGCAACCGGCTGAACGCGGCCACCGGGCTGCGGCTGACCACCAGTGTGATCTTCGACTACCCGACGGCGGGCGAGCTGGCGCGTCATGTACTGGACGAGTTCCCCGGCCTCGGCGGTGACAGTGGACAGACCGGCCACACCGCCACCGCCCTGGGTGCGGCGGCCACCGACCACGACCCGATCGCGATCGTGGCCATAAGCTGCCGTTTCCCTGGTGGGATCCGGACGCCAGAGGAGTTGTGGGGGCTGCTGGCTGCCGGTGGTGACGCGGTCTCGCCGTTCCCCGCCGACCGCGGCTGGGACCTGGACGCGCTGTACGACGCCGACCCGGACCGTTCCGGCACGTCCTATGTGCGGGAGGGTGCCTTCCTCCAAGGGGTGGGCGACTTCGACGCGGCCTTCTTCGGTATCAACCCGCGTGAGGCCCTGGCGATGGACCCGCAGCAGCGGTTGCTTCTGGAGACGTCCTGGGAGGCCTTCGAGCGGGCTGGCATCGACCCCCAGTCGCTGCGCGGCAGCAAAGCGGGCGTGTTCGTCGGCAGCAACGGGCAGGACTACGCCACCTTGCTCCGGCAGGTGCCGGAGACGGTCGAGGGGTATCTCGGCACCGGTATCGCGGGCAGTGTGGCGTCGGGCCGTGTGGCCTACACCCTGGGCCTGGAGGGCCCGGCCGTCACCGTCGACACCGCCTGCTCCTCCTCGCTGGTCGCCCTGCATCTGGCCGCGCAGTCGCTGCGCTCCGGCGAATGCACCCTCGCCCTCGCAGGTGGTGTGACGGTCATGTCGACTCCCGAGGTCTTCGTGGAGTTCAGCCGGCAGCGGGGGCTCGCTCCCGACTCCCGGGTCAAGGCCTTCGCCGAGGCCGCCGACGGCACCGGGTGGGGCGAGGGCGTCGGCATGCTGCTGCTGGAGCGGCTGTCGGATGCGCGGCGCAACGGACACCCGGTCCTGGCCGTGGTCCGGGGTACGGCCGTCAATCAGGACGGCGCCAGCAACGGCCTGACCGCCCCG
>NZ_JBKJFM010000327.1:0-1723 GCF_046614825.1 Streptomyces nanhaiensis | reverse complement strand
GAGCGCGGCGACCTGCCCGCGGGCGGCTACCGGCTGGCGGCCGGCCGGGCCGACGGCGTGGACGGGCCGGGCGGCACGGTGGCGCTGGCCGGCGTCGGCCCGGACGGGCTGTTCCACGCCGCGCAGACGCTGCGGCAACTGGTGACCACCGGCGAGGGCGGGGCGCGGATCACCGGGGCCGTCGTACGCGACTGGCCCGCCTCCCCCGTGCGCGGCACGGCGGAGGGCTTCTACGGCGAGGCCTGGCCGCACCACGAGCGGCTGGCCCACCTGGACTTCATGGGCCGCACCAAGCAGAACCGCTATCTGTACGCCCCCGGCGACGACGCGTTCCGCCAGTCGCGCTGGCGCGAGCCCTACCCCGCCGAGCGGCGCGCGCAGTTCCGCGAGCTCGCCGAGCGCGCCCGGCGCAACCACGTGGTGCTCGGCTGGGCCGTCTCGCCGGGGCAGTCGATGTGCCTGGCCTCCGGGGACGACCGCAGGGCCCTGCTGCGCAAGATCGACGCCATGGCCGCCCTGGGGGTGCGGGCCTTCCAGCTCCGCTTCGAGGACGCCAGTTACACCGAGTGGCACTGCGACGCGGACGCCGAGCGCTACGGCACGGGGCCTCAGGCCGCGGCCACCGCGCACGCGGAGCTGGCCAACGAGGTGGCGGCGCACCTGGCGCGGCGGTACGGCTTCGGGCGCGAGGCGGTGCCGCTGTCGGTGCTGCCGACGGAGTTCTACCAGGACGGCCCGACCGAGTACCGCAACACTCTCGCGGAGAAGCTGGACGCGGACGTGGAGGTGGCCTGGACGGGGGTGGGGGTCGTGCCCGCCACCATCACCGGCGGCGAGCTGGCCCAGGCCCGCACCGTCTTCCGCCACCCGCTGGTCACCATGGACAACTACCCGGTCAACGACTACGCCGGCGACCGCGTCTTCCTCGGCCCCTACACCGGCCGGGAACCGGCCGTCGCCAACCGCTCGGCCGCGCTGCTGGCCAACGCGATGGAGCAGGCGACGGCCTCGCGCCTGCCGCTGTTCACGGTCGCCGACTACGCCTGGAACCCGCGCGGCTACCGGCCGGAGGAGTCCTGGAGGGCGGCCGTCGAGGACCTGGCGGCGACGGGCGGCGGGACCGGGGAGTCCGCGGCGTCCGGGGAATCCGGGGAATCCAGGGAATCCGGGGAGCGGGCCCGCGAGGCACTGCACGCCCTCGCCGCCAACAACTCCTCCTCGGTGCTCGACGAGGAGGAGTCCGCCTACCTCGCCCCGCTGCTGGACGCCTTCTGGAAGGCCCGCGCGGGCGAGGACGACGAGGAGTTCGCCGCCGCGTCCGGCCGGCTGCGCGACGCCTTCGCCGTCCTGCACGACTCCCCGGAGAACCTGGCGGACGTCGCCGGCGGCGCCCTGAGCGAGGAGATGCGCCCCTGGGTGCGGCAGCTGGCGCGCTACGGGCGGGCCGGCCGGCACGCGCTGGACATGCTGGCCGCCCAGCGGCGCGGGGACGGCGCCGGGGCCTGGAAGGCGCGGCTGGAGCTCCAGCGGCTGCGCTCGGAGGCCCGCGAGAGCGGCGTGACGGTAGGCGAGGACGTGCTGCCCGCCTTCGTGGACCGGGCGCTGAAGGCCGCCGACGACTGGTCCGGCGCGCGCGGCGGGGCGGAGAAGGCCGAGCGCTCCGGCGAGCGGGTGCGCGGCGGCCCCGCGCCGCTGCCGGGCTCCCCGCCGGAGCACGCCGTCG
>NZ_JBKJFM010000326.1:0-1745 GCF_046614825.1 Streptomyces nanhaiensis | reverse complement strand
GCGCACGCGCCCGTCCCACCGGCCCGGGCGGAGCACGGCCCGCGCCGGGCCGGGCACGGCCGGGCGCACACCGGGGCACGGCAGGTGCCGTACGGGCCCGGCGGGGCGGTCGGAGCGGACGGGGGCGGTCGCGGATTCGTTCGTCACGCCCCCACGGTGACCGCGATAGCTCTGAGTGACAAGTGGTCACGCAGAGCGAATGAGGTTGTTGTGTGCGCCGGGAGGTGGCGCGGTACGCGCCGCGCGCCGTCGTACCGCGACTCCGCCGCCTCTCACCTCCCGCCGCCGCGGCCCGGGGCGGAAAACCCGGGGTCCGGGACCGGCGCCCGGCGGCCCCGGTCTCCCGGCCGCGGGCTCAGTCGCTCAGCTCCGGCTTGCCGAACAGCGCGGCGTAGCCGGAGGGGAGCTGGCTCAGGACCTGGTTGAGCTCGCCCCCGGAGATCGCCCCGGCGGTGGTGGACAGCACGGCGCTGGCGTCCCACTCCGCGGTCCTGGGCCGCGATCCGGTCCGGTCGCCCACCCGCCGGCAGAACTCCTCCACACCGTACGTCCCGGGCCGGTCCGGGCTGCTCTCCATCAGGAAGTCGCCCAGCGGGCCGGGCAGCTGCGCGGCCAGGTCCTCGGTCTCCCCCGGGGTGATCCGGGAGGCGAGCACCTCCAGCACGGCCGTGGTCACCTCCTCGGCCTCCCGCCGGTCCCTGTACTCCCCCAGCTCGCGGACCCGGGCGAGGAACTCGTCGTACCTCATCGGCCACCCCTCCTCATCGGTCGGCGGACATCACCTCGGCGGCCCGTTCCGCGTTCCACGGATCGCGCCGGCGAACCGCCCGGCGCGGAACATTCGGCCCGGGGCAGGGCCGTCAGCGCCTCGGCGCACCGGGCACGGGATCGGGCTCGGGCTCCGGCTCCGGCACGGGCACGCGCTCCGGCTCAGGAGGCCCGGCGAGGCCGGTCAGTTCGCGGGCGAGGGCGCCGGTCAGTTCGCGGGCGAGGCCGGGGAGGGTGTGGGTGACCGCGGTGAGGGTGTACGCGCCCGCGTAGTCGGTCAGGGCCAGGCAGACGCTGCCGGGGGCCAGTACGGGCGGCAGGGGGACGATCCGCTCCAGCGGCCGTCCGTCCAGGGACCACGGGCCGCGCGGCCACCCGAAGGCCAGGCAGGTCACGGGGCAGAAGCCCGGCGAGCAGCTCAGCGCGGCCAGCAGGCGCACCGCCCAGGGGCCCAGCCGCGCGGCGGCGCCGACCGCGCGGCGGACGGTGTCCGCGCCGCCGTGGAGCGGCCCGAAGGCGGCCAGCGCGCCCCGGCAGGCAGCCAGCCGCTCCCCGGGGTCCGCGGCCGTCACGGGGAGCGGTACCCGCACAGCCGAGACGGCGGTGCCGAGCATCCGGTCCTCCCGCGGCGTGCGCAGGTCCACCGGGAAGGCCCCGTACAGCGGTCGCGGTGCGCCGGGCCAGCGCTCCGGATCCCCGTGGACGGTGCGCAGGGCGCCCGCGGCCGCGGCCAGCAGCACCTCGTTGAGGGTGGCGCCCAGGCCCGGCAGGGCGCGGCGGGCGGCGCGTACCGCGTCCGCGTCCACCTCCGTCCAGCCCCGGTCCGGCTCCGGGCGGCGGCCTCGGGGCGGCGGCAGGGCCCGTCCCGGGCCGAGCGCCGCGGATGTGCGGCCCGGGCCCGGGCGGGCGCGGTCCGGGTTGGCTGCACTTAGCGCCCCCACCCCCCCCACTCCCGTGCCTCTCCGGCCGCCCCCCCC
>NZ_JBKJFM010000325.1:0-1820 GCF_046614825.1 Streptomyces nanhaiensis | reverse complement strand
CCCCAGCTCGGTGGTCACCCCCGCCGCCACCAGACCACCGACGATCGCGACCACCACCACGACCATCCCGACGTACTCCGTCGAGGTCTGACCACCCTCCGAACACCGCAACCGCAGCATCCGCGCCGCTGAGAAGGACCGCCGCGGAGCCCTCCGCTCCCGTGCCAGGGCGAACCAGGAGCGCGCACGCGGCGTCGAGAGCAGCGCCACCACCAGCAGCGGCAGAAGGATGTGGACCGGCCCCCACCACAGGCCGTCCCCGGTGTTCTGCCACGCCCGGACCAGCGCCCAGGCCTGCACGGGGAAGACGACCGCCCACGCCCGGCGCCCGGCCGTCCGCATCCCGCCGGCCAGCAGGGCTCCGGCCGCCCCGGGCACCAGGGCGTACACCGCCTCCCGGCCCGCCGCGCCGGCCGCCGCGTCGGCGACCGACAGGCCGAGCAGCGCGAGGAGCACGAGCCTCGCCGCGACCACCGCGCTCGGCATCGGTGTGCGCCCGGCGTACCCATGGTCCGAAGGCGCTGAGGATACGAGTCCCGACATATCGGGGAGGCTATTGGGCCACCACCGGGGAGGCATGGGCCCGGGGACCCAAAGCCGGGCCCAACTCCCTTTTCTCGAAGCGGTTCTGCCGCGCGCCGGCCGGTACCGGGGGCGCTGCCGTGCTCACCGCCGTCATCAACCGTCCCAGTTCCCGTCCCGTTCCCGGACAGGCCGGCCGGCCTGCGGCTTCGGTCGGTTGCCACAGCTTGCGGCAGCCGTCATCACCCCACGCGCCGCAGCCCTTCGGGGGTGATGGCCAGCCACCACAGGGCGCCGAACGGCTCCCAGCCGACCGACTCGCAGCCGTCGACGAAACGCCGCACCTGGTCCCCGACCGGGGAGTTCCACGCCTCGAAGCCGCTCTCGCCCAGGTCTCCGAGTTCCATCAGATGCTCCTCCAGCAGGACCTCCAACAGGGCGACGGCGACCTGCCTGAAGTCCTCACCCGACCGTTTCGCCTCCTCCCGGGCGTGCCAGAGCAGCATGTCGACCGGAATCCAGTCGTCGACCGCCTCGGCCAGTACGCGGTCCACGAGCCCGGCGCGGCCGCCGGCCTCGTCCCTCTCGTCAGCTCCCATGGTCTATGTGCACCTTCTTCGGCTTCTGCCCCGGTGGGAAGATGTCGATCGTCTCACCACCGGACGCCGAGGTCTTCCGCCACTGGATGACCGTGCCGTCCTCCAGCCTGTAGACGTCCGGGATCTTCTCACCGCGCGGGGGGAGCTTCTCGGCGTCCTTGGTCCACTCCTCGAAGTGCTTCCGGAGCTCGCCGACGTCCTCGACCACCTTGACCGACCCCTTCTGCTTGCCGTCCGGCAGCTTGTCGAAGGACTCGCTCCAACTGCAGTTGTGGACCAGGGCGTTCTCGGTTCCGACACCCACGTAGTAGGTGTGGATGTCCTCGATGGACAGGTCGTGGGTGCGCTGCCGCAGCTCGTAGCGCTCGACCTCCGCCACCTCCAGGGAGGAGCCCCCGGGCGTGCGCAGCTCGTCCCCGGGCCGGATCCCGCCCGCCTCCACCCAGCGCGCCTGGTCCGCCAGCCAGAACGGATGCGTGTCGGTCGCCGTCAGCGTCACCGCACGCCCGCCCACCAGCACCGTCAGCCGGGTGAAGTCCTTGTCGTCCTCGGTCGTGATCGTCCCAGCCACCGGCCGGACGGTCGTCAGCCCCCGGTACGGATCGGTGACCGTCACCAGATCCCCGGCCCGCACCTCCTCGATCGCCCGGCGGCTCCCGTCCGCCAGCAGCACCGGCGTACCCGGCAGGAAACTGTGGT
>NZ_JBKJFM010000324.1:0-1841 GCF_046614825.1 Streptomyces nanhaiensis | reverse complement strand
CTACACCCTTACCCCGGGACAACCACCGCCCGGGCTGGACTACCTTCCTGCGTCACCCCATCACTCACCTACTACCGGATCGGGCCGTCGGCTCCACCCCACCCGGCACCCGAAGGCACCGGAGGGCTTCACGGACTTAGCATCACCGGGCTCGGCCCTTGCGCTCCACAGCGGGTACCGGAATATCAACCGGTTATCCATCGACTACGCCTGTCGGCCTCGCCTTAGGCCCCGACTTACCCTGGGCAGATCAGCTTGACCCAGGAACCCTTGGTCAATCGGCGCAGGAGTTTCCCACTCCTGTATCGCTACTCATGCCTGCATTCTCACTCGTGAACCGTCCACCACTGCCTTCCGGCGCGGCTTCACCCGGCACACGACGCTCCCCTACCCATCGACACCCCCGTTGGAGGTTGATGTGCCGATGACACGACGTCGGCGGTGTGCTTGAGCCCCGCTACATTGTCGGCGCAGAATCACTTGACCAGTGAGCTATTACGCACTCTTTCAAGGATGGCTGCTTCTAAGCCAACCTCCTGGTTGTCTCTGCGACTCCACATCCTTTCCCACTTAGCACACGCTTGGGGGCCTTAGTCGATGCTCTGGGCTGTTTCCCTCTCGACCATGGAGCTTATCCCCCACAGTCTCACTGCCGCGCTCACACTTACCGGCATTCGGAGTTTGGCTAAGGTCAGTAACCCGGTAGGGCCCATCGCCTATCCAGTGCTCTACCTCCGGCAAGCAACACGCGACGCTGCACCTAAATGCATTTCGGGGAGAACCAGCTATCACGGAGTTTGATTGGCCTTTCACCCCTAACCACAGGTCATCCCCCAGGTTTTCAACCCTGGTGGGTTCGGGCCTCCACGACCTCTTACAGCCGCTTCACCCTGCCCATGGCTAGATCACTCCGCTTCGGGTCTTGGGCACGCTACTCAAACGCCCTGTTCGGACTCGCTTTCGCTACGGCTTCCCCACACGGGTTAACCTCGCAACATACCGCAAACTCGCAGGCTCATTCTTCAAAAGGCACGCAGTCACGACCGCAAGCGCAAGCACTCACGGCGACGCTCCCACGGCTTGTAGGCACACGGTTTCAGGTACTATTTCACTCCGCTCCCGCGGTACTTTTCACCATTCCCTCACGGTACTATCCGCTATCGGTCACCAGGGAATATTTAGGCTTAACGGGTGGTCCCGCCAGATTCACACGGGATTTCTCGGGCCCCGTGCTACTTGGGTGGTCCTCAAACGAGCCGCAGGAATTTCGGCTACGGGGGTCTTACCCTCTACGCCGGGCCTTTCGCATGCCCTTCGCCTATCCCTACGGTTTCTGACTCGTCCAGCCGCCGGCAGACGACTGCAGAGAACTCCCACAACCCCGACCACGCAACCCCTGCCGGGTCTCACACGTGACCGGTTTGGCCTCATCCGGTTTCGCTCGCCACTACTCCCGGAATCACGGTTGTTTTCTCTTCCTGCGGGTACTGAGATGTTTCACTTCCCCGCGTTCCCTCCACACTGCCTATGTGTTCAGCAGCGGGTGACAGCCCATGACGACTGCCGGGTTTCCCCATTCGGACACCCCCGGATCACAGCTCGGTTGACAGCTCCCCGGGGCCTATCGCGGCCTCCCACGTCCTTCATCGGTTCCTGGTGCCAAGGCATCCACCGTGCGCCCTTAAAAACTTGGCCTATAGATGCTCGCGTCCACTGTGCAGTTCTCAAACAACGACCAGCCACCCGCCACCCCCACCCGATCGGGCGGAGTACACCGGGGCCGGCACCGAAGACCCGGCCGGTACGGCCGTGCCCTCAGACACCCAACAGCGCGCCCGACC
>NZ_JBKJFM010000323.1:0-1889 GCF_046614825.1 Streptomyces nanhaiensis | reverse complement strand
GCCGCGCCGTCCTGCTGCTGCCCGCCGGGCTGGCCCTGCTCGCCGGACTCGACGCCGCCCTGCTGCTGCTCGGCCTGCCCGCCCCCGTCGACGCCGACCGGCTGCCGCGCGTGCACGGGGTGCTGCTGGTGCTCGGCTTCGCCGGGACGCTGGTGTCGCTGGAGCGGGCGGTCGCCCTGGGCGCCCGCTGGGGGTACCTCTCCCCCGCCTGCCTGGGCGCGGGCGGCCTGCTGCTGATCACTCCCGGTGGGCTTCGTCCGGGCGGGCTGCTGCTCGCCTCCGGCGCCGCCGTCCTGCTCGCGGTCTACGTCCGGCTGTGGCGGCGTCAGCCGGGCCCGGCCCTGGCCGTGCAGGCCGGGGGCGCGGTGGCCGCGCTGGGCGCCGCGCTGCTGTGGCTCGGCGGACTCGACGTGCCCCGGCTGCTGCCCTGGCTGGCCGCCTTTCTGGTGCTGACCATCGCCGGGGAGCGGCTGGAGCTGTCCCGGGTGGGCCTGCTGCCGCCCCGCGCCGAGCACACCTTCCTCGTCTGCTCCGGCGCCGTGCTCGCCGGGGCCGTCGCCGCCCTGCTGTGGCCCGCCGCAGGCACCCTGCTGCTGGGGGCCGCGCTGCTCGCCCTGGTCGGCTGGCTCACCGCGTACGACGTCGCCCGCCGGACGCTGCGCTCCACCGGGCTGCCCCGCTTCGGCGCCGCGTGCCTGCTGGCCGGTTACGCCTGGCTGGGCCTGGCCGGGGTGCTGTGGCTGGTGTACGGGCCGATCGCCGGCGGGCCGCGGTACGACGCGGTGGTGCACTGCGTGTTCCTGGGCTTCGTACTGTCGATGATCATGGCCCACGCCCCGGTGATCCTGCCCGCGGTGCTGCGCCGCCCCCTCCCCTACCACCCCGCCCTCGCCGTACCGGCCTGGCTGCTGCACCTGTCCCTGGCCCTGCGCGTCCTGGTGGGCGACCTGCGGGAGGTGGAGTGGGCCTGGCGGCTGGGCGGGGCACTCAACATCGCCGCCGTCCTGCTGTTCGCGGCGGTGGCGGCGGCCTCGTCGGCGACCGCCGCCGGACGTTCCCGGCCCGGGGCTCCCCGAACCGCCCCGTCCGCCCCGGAGGTCTCCCGGTGACGCTTCTCCCGCCCCCGCCCGGCTCCCACGCTCCCGGCCCCTCGGATTCCTCCGGCCGCCCGCCCGGCCCGCCCGTGCCGCCCACCGGGCGTTCGCCGCGCGCCTCCTGGCACCTGGGCGCGAACGCGGTGGTGGTGCTGTGGCTGGCGCTGTTCGCCGCCGCGGCGGCCGGGCACCACTTCCTGCCGTCCGCCCGCCGGCTGATGGCCCATCTGCTGCTGCTCGGCGCGGTGAGCAACGCGATCGTCGTCTGGTCGGGGCACTTCGCCGCCTCGGTGCTGCGGCTGCCGGAGGCGAACCGCGGGGCCCCGGCCGCATGGCGGCTGGTCTGTCTCAACGCCGGCGCCGCCGCCGTGATCGGCGGGATGGCCGCCGGTGTGTGGCCGGCCGTCCTGGCGGGCGGGGCGGCCGTGGCGGGCGCGGTGACGGCCCACGCGGTGTGGCTGGTGCGGCTGATGCGCCGCGCCCTGCCCGGCCGCTTCACCATGACCGTGCGCTACTACGTGGCCGCCGCCTGCCTGCTGCCCGTGGGCGCCGCGCTGGGCGTGGTCATGGCCCGCGGCGATCTGGGCGGCGGTCTCCACGCGCGGCTGCTGACGGCCCATGAACTGGTCAACCTGCTGGGCTGGGTGGGTCTGACCGTGGCCGGGACGCTGATCACCCTGTGGCCCACGATGCTGCGCACCAGGGTTGCGGACGGCGCGGAGCGTGCGGGCCGCCGCGCGCTGCCCGTACTGCTCGCCGGGCTCGGCGCGGCCGTCGTCGCCGTGCTCGCCGGTC
>NZ_JBKJFM010000322.1:0-1903 GCF_046614825.1 Streptomyces nanhaiensis | reverse complement strand
GGAGGGGCGGACGGGCGCGCGGGCCGCACCCGCGCCGGGGCGAACGGCGCACCCGCGGGCCGCTGACCCGCACACCCCACGAAGGACGCCGACAGAGCGAGGAGTTGAGGGCACGTGGCAACCGAGGCACGCCGGACACCGGCTCCGCGGCCGGACACGGGGCCGGACACGGGGCCGGACACGCGGCCGGATGCGGGGCCGGATGCGGGGCCGGATGCGGGGCCGGACGCGGGCGCCCACGAGGTGCTGCGGGACCGGATGGCGGCCGCGGCCGCGGATCTCGCGGCCGGGGCACGGGCCCTCAACGACCGCCGCGTCGAGGTCTTCGGCGGCGCCGGACTGGAACTGGCGGGCGCCGCCCGGCTGGACACCGGGCGGCCCCGGGTGCCGTGCGACGTGGCGGCCGTCGGCGGGGCGCTGCTGCTGGGCGCCAACCCGCCCGCCGGGCACGGGCGGCCGGAGTCGGTCGCCGACGTGCTCACCCTCCACCGCCTGCGCGCGGAGGACGGCGGCCCGCCCGCCTTCGAGCCCGCCGGGCCGGACGCCGTGCCCGGCCTGCTCGACGACCCCCGCCTCCACCGCGACGTCGAGGAGCTGTTCCGCTACTACCGCCACGCCCGGCTGCTGCGGCTGCGCCGCACCGGACCGCTGCTGCTGGCCGTCTTCTCCGTCGGCGAGCGGGCCACCGACATCCGCGTCCTGCGCTGGCGCGCCGAGGACGGCGGCACCGTCGCCTACCTCGACGACAAGGGCGAGCGCGACCACCTCGACCGCACCCCTCGTTCCGCCCGTACCGCCCAGGACGTCGTCTGGACGCCGGCCGCCCGCGAGGACCACGTCACCGGACGACACCCGCACGTGGCGGTCGACGGCGGGACGCTGTACGTGTCGACCGTCGGCGGCGCCCTCACCGTCAAGACCGACAACGACACCGAGACCGCCGAGGGCGTCCACAGCGAACCCGTCGAGGACCCCCTGCAGGCCCTGGCCGACGCCGAGATCGCCCACGCCCGCGTCGGCCCGCTCGTCCTGCTGCGCGTCCTGCCGTACAACGAGACCGCCCACCGCCACCTGGTCTTCAACACCCGCACCGGCGAGGTGCTGCGGCTGGACGGCATGGGGCAGGCGTGCCGCCGCCTTCCCGACGACCAGGGCGTCGTCTTCCCCGGGGGCTGCTACCTGGCCGACGCCCCCGCCGGCTCGGCCGCCCGCACCTTCGAGGCGGACACCGAGGGGATGGAGTTCGAGGCGGAGGTGCGCTCGGCAGGCGGCGAGGACGTGCTGTACGTCTTCCGCGCCCCCGCCCGGGGCCGCTCCCTGCTGCTGTCCTACAACCTCATCCGCAAGGAGGCCGCCGCCCCGATCCCCGCCCTGGGCCACGCGCTCTTCGACGACGGCACCCTGGCCGTGCTCGGGGAGGCGGCCGGCGGGGAGGAGACGGCGGCGCACCCCGTGCGGCTGTGGAACACCCCCTACACCCTCGACCCCCGCGCCGCGGGCCCCGCCGGGGACGGGCCGCTGGCCCGGGTCGGCAACGCCGAGCTGGTGCGCGGCATCTCCGACTGCCTGTCCGTCGTACGGCTGGCCGAGGGGGTGACCGGCTGGACGGCGCGGGGCGCGGGCGCGGGCGTACCGCCCACGGCGGCCGCCCTGGAGGCGGTCACCGCCGCCTGTGCCCGCGCCGCCGACCGCCACCACTGGCTGGACGCGCCCGGCCTGGGCGAGGGGCTGGAGGGGCTCGGCACACCGCTGCGGACGCTGCGCGAGGCCGCGCAGCAGGCCGTCGCCGAGTACGCGCGGGTGGCCGAGCTGCGCGAGAGGGCCGCCGCGGCCGTGGAGGAGACGGCCGAGCGCACCACCGCGCTGGTGCGCCGCGCCCGGGGCACGGCGCACCAGCGCGGTG
>NZ_JBKJFM010000321.1:0-1921 GCF_046614825.1 Streptomyces nanhaiensis | reverse complement strand
GCTGGTACCGCACCGGAGACCTCGGACGCTACTGGCCCGACGGCACCCTCGAATTCCTCGGCCGCACCGACCACCAAATCAAGATCAACGGCCACCGCATCGAACTCGGCGAAATCGAAACCGCCCTAACCCAACACCCCCACATCACCACCGCCACCGCCCTCACAACCCCCCACACACACCAACTCGCAGCCGCCGTCACCCCGGCCGGAACCGACGACCCGCCCAGCGAGGAGGAGCTGCTGGCCCACCTCTCCGACTGGCTGCCCCCCTACGCCGTCCCCGTCCACTGCGTGTTCCTGGACGCCATGCCGCTGACCCCCAACGGCAAGATCGACCGGCGGGCGGTGGCCGACCTGGTCGAGCGGGCCCTGGAGGACATACGCCGGGGCACGTCCGCGGAACCGCCGCGGGGCCCCGCCGAGGAGGCCGTGGCGGCGGTGTGGGAGGAACTGCTGGGCATCCCCGGCATCCACCGGGACGACAACTTCTTCTCCCTCGGCGGCGACAGCCTCATCGCCACCCGGGTCGTCTCCCGGCTCCGCGCGGCGGGCTGGGAGGGGGCCGAGCTGGGCGACCTGTTCAGGACACCGGAACTGGCGGCCTTCAGCACGGGTCTGCGTTCACGCGGCTCCGCCGCCGGGCCCGCGGCGCCCGTGCTGCGCCCGGCCCCCGAGCACCGGTACGAGCCGTTCGACCCGACCGATGTGCAGCGCGCCTACTGGATGGGCCGCACCGACGACTTCGAACTGGGCGGAGTGGGCTGCCACTTCTACACGAAGTACGACGGCGAGCACATCGATCTGGACCGGCTTGAGGACGCCTGGAACACGTTGATCGCCCGGCACGACATGCTGCGCGCGGTCTTCCTGCCCGACGGGCGGCAGCAGGTCCGGCCCGAGGTCCCGCCCTTCACGATCCCGGTGTCCGAGGCCGGTCCGGACCCGGAGGAGGCCGAGGCAGCCCTCGCCGCGCTGCGGTCGGAGATGTCGCACCAGGTGCTCGACCCCTGCCGCTGGCCCCTGTTCGACGTGCGGGCGGTGCGGTACGGCCGGGGACGGGTGCGGCTGGGGGTCAGCTTCGACAGCATCCTGATCGACGCGCTCAGTGTGATGACCCTGCTGCGGGAACTCGACGCGCTCTACCACGCCCCGGACGCCGGGCTGCCCCCGGTGGAGGTGACGTTCCGGGACTACGTGACGAGTGTCCGGCCCTCGCCCGAGGAACTGGAGTCCTCGAAGGCGTACTGGTCGGAGCGGGTGCTGGAGCTTCCGGAGGGACCGCAGCTTCCGCTGGCCAAGGACCCGTCCGCCGTCGGCACCCCCCGCTTCGTCCGGCGTGAGGACCGGCTGCCGGCCGAGAGGTGGCAGCGGCTGCGCGAACGGGCCCGGGCGTGCGGCGTCACCGGATCGACGCTGCTGGTGACCGCCTTCTCCGAGGTGCTCTCCACCTGGAGCGCGCGGCAGGAGCTCACCGTCAACCTCACTCTCTTCGACCGGCGGGAGGTGCACCCCCACATCGGGCGGGTGCTGGGCGACTTCACCTCGCTACTGCTGCTCGGCTACCGGCCCGAGGCGGACGAGACCTGGCGGGACGCCCTGCTGCGGACGCAGCGGCAGATGGGCCGGGACCTGGCGCACAGCGACGTCTCGGCCCTGTGGGTGATGCGGGAGCTGGCACGCCGCAGGGGCGCGCACGGTGTGACGATGCCGGTGGTGTTCACCAGTACGCTCGGCGTCTTCGACGGGGACGGGAACCCGGGCGAGCCGTCGTTCGCCGAGCGCGTGTGGGGTGTCTCGCAGACGCCGCAGGTGTGGCTGGACCACCAGGTGATCGAGCAGGACGGCGGTCTGCTGCTGGTGTGGGACGCGGTCGAGGAACTCTTCCCGCCCGGCGTCCTGGACGCCATGTTCACCGCCTA
>NZ_JBKJFM010000320.1:0-1968 GCF_046614825.1 Streptomyces nanhaiensis | reverse complement strand
GCCGTGCGCAGCGGGCCCGGCGCGGGGCCCGCGGAACTGGGCGCCGCCCTGGCCGCGGCCGGACTGCCGCGCACCCTGGTGGTGGCGAGCGCGCTGGGCACGGCCGACGAGCGCGTCGAGCGCCTCTCCCCCGCCGAGGCCGCCGCCCGCACCTGGCCCGACGAGGTCAGCGTGGTGCTGTGCCTGGACGCCTCCCGCGCCCTGGCCGGCGCGCCCCGGGCACTCGCCGGGCCGCGGCGCCCGCCCGCCGGGTGGGCGCTGCCGGAGGACGCCTTCGCCCACCGCGACTCGATGATCACCAAGTACGAGGTGCGGGCGCTGGCGCTGGCCCGGCTCGGGCCGCGCCCGGGCGATCTGGTCTGGGACGTCGGCGCGGGCTCCGGCTCCGTCGCCGTGGAGTGCGCCCGCCTGGGCGCGGCGGCCGTCGCCGTGGAGCGCACCGCCGACGGCGCCGAACGCTGCCGGGCCAACGCCGCGGCCCACGGTGTGGACCTCCAGACCGTGCACGGCACCGCGCCCGGTGTCCTCGCCGGACTGCCCGAGCCGGACGCCGTGTTCGTCGGCGGCGGGGGGCGGGAACTGGAGGCGATCGTGTCGGCCTGCGCGCTCCGCGCCCGCCGCACGGTCGTCGTCACGCTCGCCGCGCTGGACCGCGTACCGGCGGTGCGGGCCGCGCTCGGCGCCGCCGGTCTGGCCGCCGACGGCGTGCTGCTGCAGTCCTCCCGGCTGGCCCCCCTGCCCGGCGAGGTGGTGCGGCTCGCCGCAGGCAACCCCGTCTTCGTCCTGTGGGGCACCCGCCCCGGCACCGAAGGAGCATCCTCGTGAACGCCCCGAACGCCCCGGCCGGCCTGGTCGGTCTCGTCTCCGCCACCGCCGCGGGGCGGCGCGCCCGCGACCGCCTGGCGGCCGCCTGGCCGGAGGCCACCCGCGTCTACGACACCGGAGGCGAGGGCGGTGCCGCCGGCGCCGGCACCGTACGCGAGGCGGTCACCCGCGCCTTCGCCGAGTGCGACCGCCTCGTCTGCTTCCTCGCCACCGGCGCGACCGTGCGCCTGATCGCCCCGCTGCTGGGCGGCAAGGCGGACGATCCGGGCGTGGTGTGCGTGGACGAGGCGCAGCAGTACGCCGTGGCACTGCTGGGCGGCCACGCCGGCGGCGCGAACGACCTGGCGCACGCGGTGGCCGAGGCCCTGCCCGGCTGCCGCCCCGTCGTCACCACCGCCACCGACGCCGCGGGCGTCCCCGGCCTGGACACCCTCGGCCTGCCCGTCGAGGGCGCCGTCGCGGCGGTGTCGCGGGCCGTCCTCGACGGCGAGCCCGTCCGTCTGGTGCGTCATTCCGTCCTCCCCCTCCCTGCACTGCCACCCAACGTAACCGAGACCACCGACAACGCCACGCAGAGCGACGACGGGTCCGGTGACCGGGGCGCTGACGACGGGTACACCCTGCTGGTCAGCGACCGCGCGGTGGCGCCCGGCGACCGCACGGCCGTGCTGCGGCCGCCGACCCTCGCCGCCGGCGTCGGCGCCAGCCGGGGAGCCCCCGCCGACGAGGTCGCCGCCCTGGTCGGGCAGGCACTGGCCGACGCCGGTCTGTCGCCGCTGTCCGTCACCGAGCTGGCCACCGTCGAGGCCAAGGCCGGCGAGGAGGGCATCGTGGAGGCGGCCCGGCGCCTGGGCGTACCGCTGCGGACGTACCCCGCGGAGGAACTGGCCGCCGTGCCCGTGCCCCACCCCTCCGACGCGCCGCTGGCCGCCGTGGGCACCCCGAGCGTGGCGGAGGCCGCCGCGCTGCTGGCCTGCGGCGAGGGCGCCGAACTGGGCGTGCCCAAGCGGAAGTCCGCTCCCGAGGGGCGCGCGGCGATGGCGGCCTGCGCCGTGGCGCGGCGGCGGCACCGCGGACGGCTGGCCGTCGTCGGGCTCGGGCCCGGCGCCCGCGACCGGCTCACCCCGCGCGCCCGCGGCGAGC